>MHYB01000065.1:268-6611 GCA_001824635.1 Planctomycetes bacterium GWF2_50_10 | reverse complement strand
ATGCCGCCGACGTGCTCGCTGATAAAGATGGTGCAAGGGTACAAGCCCTGGCAAAAGCAATAAGTAACGTTGTCGACCCGCAGGCTCCGCCGTCTGAAGAACAAATGGCTCAAATAGGGTTGGCGTTCGCACAAAACCTGCAGCAGGATGCATCTTATGCTTCCGCCGGTGAATGGCTCGATGCCGTCGCCTCTTATGTGGGCATACTCAACAATGAGCTTGGATTCACACCCGAACAGTCCATCGGCTTTGCCAATAAGTATACCGCAACAGTACTCGACGGCGGTAATCAGGCATTGGCGGCTTTTGTAGCTTCTCGAATCGCCGCAATCAACCCGGCCCCGGTAACTAATCCTGCAGCCCCGGCAGAAACCGGCGTAGGCCTCTAATGCTGATCGCTTAGCAGCAAGAAAATCTGTGGCACGGTCTAGCAAAGCTAGGCCGTGTCTTTTTTAATTAAATTTCATGTCCCTTCGTAGTGAATTAAGCCTTTGTGGCACGGCCATCTTGGCCGTGTTGCTAACCCACGAATTACCATAGACTTGTCATACCCGCGCAGGCGGGTATCCAGAAATAAAAAGCGTCGCGCGGCGACTCATCAACTCAAAACTCAGCACTCAAAACGCATCTGTTTTCCCCATCGCCTTTAAAAGCCGAACATAATAACACGCAGTGTGCTGCACAGTATCCACTCTCATCCACTGTCTTGTAAGCTTGAATCTGAATGACCCTATAGCTTTGTGGGGCTGCTTGTAAAAATATGTGCTCTGCGGGCTATTGTACGAGAACACAAGCGATCTTGCCACGATCTTGCAATTCGCAAGATAATAGTCGGCAAGATCCTTATGTCCCATTTTTTCGGCCAGGTAATACGCACCTATCAGGCCTTCACCACGCGCGCCATCTATGTACGCGTGATCGCCATAATGATAATAGAAGGTCCCAAGATAATCGTAATATGGGCTGTTTTTAAATGTGTACATATGGTTGATCATCGCATTGGCATCATTAAATACAAAATCCAGATACTCCGGCCTGTCAAAACCCTTAACTTCAGCCCATTGCTCAATTGCCTGCATCAACCAGCCATCACTGGGCAGAGGCTCAAAAAGCTCTTTGTATTTGACCGGCCTCTTGAGAACCAGAAAATCCAGGGCTTTCCTGCTCTGCTCTCTCACACGATCTCTTGCCGTTTTATCAAGCTTCATCAACTTGTCATACAATGCCAGCCCAAGCATCGCCTCACCGGGATAATAAAATGAAAACAGCTGCCGTTTCTGACTCTCGTTAGGCTCGATTATCGGCTTGCCCCCATTATGCAGCGGATGTATGTAGTACCCGATCATCTCGCCGTCGTCACATATTCTGCTCAGTACATGATTTGCAAGTCCGTGAATATATTTATCGAATTTCTTTTCCCCTGTTGCCTGCTTGTATCGCAGAAGTGCAGTAAGCCCAATACCCGATCCGCCCAGCTTGGCTTTTTGATTTTCAAAAACATAGTATGCCTTTTGCCCGTTGCAGTCCTGCTCGCGCATCTGCTCAACAAGATATTCCACCGCCCTTCCCGCAGCCGAGATATACTTCTTATCAGGCTCGATCTCATTCATTCGCAAGAGTGCGATTATCCCCCCGCCGTGACGCAGTATATTGTAATAATTGTTCTCCTCATCGCGATCAGGATGCACATGATCGATTACGCTGTCCCGCACTCCGTCATAATAATACAAAAAGCGACCATCGCTTCCCATATTGTCCAGCAGCCATTTTATAGAACTCCTGGTCATATCCAGCACGTTTTGACGGCTGCACACAACAGGCGCAGGATACCCCCTGTAAAGCGGTGTCGCCTTGTCCTGCCAACTCACAAACGCCCTGCTCTGCGTTAAATACCAGCGGCCCTGCATGGCTCTGAGCATTTCAATCCGCTGCGAAATTCGATTTGTTTTTCGACCTATGCCCACACGCTCGGCAAAATAATTAAGCGCTTGGGTTATTGTCATATGGCTCTGAACCACCGCGTCCGTGGGCATGTAGTAATTTGTTTTATCTTTACATACAAGCTTGAAACCAGTGATCCCCGGCTCAAACCTGCTTGCGCAGAATTTTGAATCCGTAAGCTTATTCACATCCAGTAACACCTGGCTCGTGATCATCTCAAAAAGAATTCTGCAGCGCCCCCCGTTATCTACCGCAAATTCCTTTATCCTCGCATCTTTGCCCAGCAGTTCCACAACTCGACCCAATGTAGCTTTAAATGTGCTCTTGGAAGCGATCCATCTAAGCGGCTTGTTGCCTGTCTGAAAGAGCGTGACCGCTATTGCCGAACAATTCGGGTCGAAACTAAAACCTTCCGGCTCATTGAAATCGGCCATGGGTTTGCCTGCGATGCCTTTGCGAATAGTCTCAAGCAGTTGTGTCTGGCTCGAAACATCACCCCACTGCTCCTGCCCGATGCCGTCCCTTGTTCCAGCTTCTGCATTGTCGAAAGCAAACGGCGTAACACATAGAATTATGAAAATTATAAAATACCTGTTGGCCATAATCATCCCTGCTTAAATGATGTGATACACAACGATTCTAAACCCGCTGCGCATACATTATATATCGGTAGATTTGTAATTAGCAATGAATATGAAGTGAAGATAAAGCACTAAAAAGCCGCTGCGCTAAGCCCGTTGCCGCCCAAAGCCCGTATCGCCATTGCCCTGCTGGTATAAACTGCCGCTGCATCCAGATCGCCTGCCTTGCTGCTTAAAAGAGCCATCGTATCCAGCACTGCCGCTATCCTTGGATGCTCGCTGCCCAGAAGCGTTTCAAGTTCCGCCAGTGATTCGCTGCAAAGCTGGGCGGCCTTGTCCAGTTTGCCTTTTGATATATAAACTTGCGCAAGCCGGTTTTTCGCGGTTGCCGCACTATCGCTTTTAGCTGCCGATCTCTCGAGTATATCGACGGCTTCTCTGGCCGTCTTCTCTGCTTTACTCACCTGACCGCTTCCAAGATACGCATGGCCAAGAAGGCTCATAACCTTGCCGGTCATTGGATTATCTATTCCGTATTTCGTCCGCACGCTCGCAAGAGCACCCTCTAGATGCTCCCTGGCCTGATCATATTGCTCCCTGGCCATAAGCACTTCCGCCAGAGTCATGCTCACACCGGCCAGCAGATGACTGCCTCGCCCAAAAACAGCCCTTTGTATGTCCAGCGATTTTTCCAGCATTGATTGGGCTTCAAAGTACCTGCCCTCAAGCAAACAGACTTTGCCATACCCCGCCATTACCTGCGCGGTATAAAGATGTTCGCTTCCGAATTTGATACTTATCTGCGCCAGCGCCGCCCGGTACATGTTATCAGCCCCGGCCAGATCGCCCTGTGATGCCATTATATCCGCAAGATCAGCTTTGAAAGACGCAAGTGCTGGATCGTCGACCTCGTGTGTAACATACATAAGCTTCATAGCGCGATCCATCGTACTGCGTGCTTCATTGTATTTACCTTGACCGTTATAAATCGCCGAAAGATTCCGCAGTGTATAACCAATATAAGGATGATTCGTGAAATACAACTTTTCTTGTAATTGAAGCCCCATTTGGCAATATTGAAGTGCCTGATCATATTTGAATTGTTTTTGATAAAGCCACGATGTGTCCAGCAGCGAAAGGCACAGTTCCTCATCTGTCGAGGAGCCGCTTTGGCAGTTCGCAAGCGCCTTGCTCAACAGTGGCTCAGCTTTTTCGTATTCGCCTGCAGCCATATATACTCTGGCCATAGCCCGCAGCGACTTGGTTGAAGAAAAATTCAGCCCCGCATTGGTACTCGACGCGGCCAAATTGCCTGCTGAGCATGAAATCATAGATACAACTAGCACGGCTATACTAAAATACTGTTTTCTGGACATCATTTTCTTCCTCGAACACGCAAAATGCGCAAATATAAGCCTCTCTTGATGTCGTATTTTTTCCTGCGTCACTTTAGCGCCGTTTCGATTTCCCCCATCGACGTGTCCCCGGCTATTTAAAATATAACAATAGCACAAGTCCATAACAAGCCAATCTCAACCACTTTGCAGCGAAATAAGTACTTAAGCCATCCGAAATAACCCGCCCGATAATATCAGCACAGAATATGCACTAAGATTTACGCAACTGGCCCGCGATTCCCATATTCAGCACCTTCATACCGTGAGTTATAAACCAAAATTAATGGAATACGCAAATATCGTAGCAAGAATTTGCTATTTTTATGCGCTCCGTCTTGTTATTATTTGCCTTAAACAATCGTTTTCTGATTGGGTGAATTATGCACATGGCAAATGAATTGCTTTCGGTACCTGTAGCGGCGACGTCGTTGGCGGTGGCATCTGCTGCCGTTGCCGCGATATGCCGCTCGCTGCGCCACGCGGTCAGCAGTGATAAATTTGCTCTCATGGGTGTGCTGGGCGCATTTGTGTTTGCAGCACAGATGGTGAATTTCCAGCTTCCTTTTATGCCGGGCACCTCCGGCCATATGGTCGGGGCGGTATTGCTTGCAATCATCCTAGGGCCAGCTATGGCGTCTATCGTCATGACCTCGATAATAATCGTCCAATGCCTTATTTTTCAGGACGGCGGATTGCTGGCACTGGGCTGTAATATCATAAATATGGCACTGATTCCATCCTTTCTGGGTTTTGCGGTTTACAACCTTCTTGCCCCGCTTACCAAGCGCAATACCGGCTTATATGCGTCCGCTATCGCGGCCTCGATCATAGCGGTGCAAGCCGGTGCATGCATGGTTCCTGCCCAGGCGGCGCTGTCGGGAATTCTGACGGTACCTTTTAAGACATTTTTATTCACAATGCTTGGCGTGCATCTAATAATCGGCATAGTCGAAGGCGCCGCGACCGCAGCCGTTCTGGCCTATCTCGGACAGGTTCGGCCGGATATTGTCGAAGGCAAACTGCCCGGCCACATCCGTATGCAAAAGAAAACTGTACTGGCTACCTTTGCCGTTGGGGCAATTGTACTCGGGGCAGGCATTTCACTGCTGGCATCCTCAAATCCGGACGGTCTGGAGTGGTCGTACCTGTCACGCCCTGAAAACCCCGGTTTCGAGTCCATTATAGCCAACCATAGCACGACCATGACTTCAGTAGATGAGTTTCACGCAAAACTTGCGCCGCTTCCCGATTACACCGTAGCGAATGACAATGCCGGGGCGGGCTGGACCAGTTTATCTGCAATAGTCGGCTCCGGTTTGACGATGGCCGTTATTTATGGTTTGTCTATTTGCATCCGCTCCCGAAAGCAAAGCCAATGCACCATGCCCACATAGACAAGCTAGCTTATCAGGATTCGCCCATTCACCGCCTTGATGCCCGCGTAAAACTTATCGCCATACTTGCGTACACGGTTTTTGTTATTGCTGTCCCACGATATTCGGTCAGCATACTCGCTTGTTATGCTGTTGCGCCGTTCGCGATGCTTACGGTTGCAGGGGTATCGTTTCGGTTTATAGCTAAACATCTCCTGATCGTAAGCCCCTTCATTGCTGTGCTGGCGATCAGTTCCATTTATTATAACCGAACTCCAGTGCAGCTGGCTCTGGGCCCATGGGTTATTGACACTACGCTGGGCACTCTCCAGTTCTGCAATATTCTTGGCAAGTTTTTTTGTACAATGGCCGCCCTCATGGCTCTGGTTTGCACAACCAGGTTTTCTGACCTGCTAGCAGCGATGCAAAGCCTGAAAGTTCCGCATATCCTTGTAACCCAGCTTGGTTTTCTTTATCGGTATATATTCATACTCATCGACCGTATTCATCACATTATCCGCGCCCGCTCAATGCGTACCCTTCGCCGCCTCGGCTTTAAAACCGAACTGTCCGTTGCTTCCGCGATGGTCGGCTCACTGTTTATCTCCACCCTTGAAGCGAGCGGCAGGATAAATATGGCTATGCAGGCTCGCGGGTTTGATGGGACATTCCGAACGGCGAGGCATCTTAAAACCACCCACGCTGACTATATTTTTGTGGGTTTAACATTGTTTTTTTTAGTATTAACGCAAGTTTTGCAAAAGAACGTTACCTGATTTCACATGAATGCAATCCACATAAAAAATTATTATTACAGTTATCCCGATTCCGTTATGGCGTTAAAGGGGATAAATCTTTCGGTGCCTGCTGGGCAGCGGGTTGCTTTGATAGGCCCAAACGGCGCGGGGAAATCCACCCTGCTTCTGGCTATTGCCGGCCTGCTTAAAGGCACGGGGTCGGTGTTTCTTGAAGGAGTTGAAGTTAATAAGGCTAACTCGCGCAAGATTCGGTCAATTATTGGGTCGGTGATGCAGGATCCGGACGACCAGCT
>MHYB01000065.1:0-147 GCA_001824635.1 Planctomycetes bacterium GWF2_50_10 | reverse complement strand
TCTCGGCCGGGGCATCATTTCTCGGCTGGGCAGAAGCGAGCGGCGGCGATTGCTACGGTGCTGTCGATGTCGCCGAGGATAATTACGATGGATGAGCCTGACGCAAGCCTTGATCCTCGGAGTCGGGATAAGCTACTTGCGATATTA
>MHYB01000064.1:5080-34240 GCA_001824635.1 Planctomycetes bacterium GWF2_50_10 | reverse complement strand
AGCTCGTAAAGAGAGCCTCAATTATATGAGGCTCTCCGTCTCTGGCTACATAGTTTCTTTTTTGGGGGCATTGCTATAAACAGGTACGGGTTCGGTAAACATTTTTTTTCGGAGAACGCAAAATGATCAGACTCTGTTTGTGGTTTATGCTCGAAAATGTGTGGGGATATGTGACAGGTTTTACAACTAAAGTTCATCGGGCGCTTATGAAAAAAGTTTTGCAGGAAGTGATACGGGAACGATGTAAGGATTTTGTGCGAAAGAGATTGGAGAAAGAAAGTGGGAATGTGTGAAGGTGTGAAAAGTGTGAATGTGTGAAAAGTGTGAATGGGAGGATCGATGGGCAAAATAGGAATTTTGCCCATCCTACGGGCTGTTTTCTTCAAGCTAAATGTGCTTGAAAATCACCATACAAGCTAAGTTGTAAATTGATTTCATTGTAAGTAAGGCTTGCTTCGAATTTTCCTTGAAATACTTTGCCCTTTAAATAACCGGAAGCCGTCGTCGTTGCCTGAACATGCATAGTCATTGGAAATGATCCTTCTTGCCAAGTTGCAAGATTTAATACAGTTTCGCCTTGGGGAAGAATTCGATTTGTAGAGGATGTAAACACTACAGGATTATCAATATCGTCCAAAATGGCGTCGCTTTCACTGAGCAGACGCATAGAGTCCAAACCAAGTTTTTCATTTAATCGTTGAAGAGACTGAAATGGCATATCAGTTTGGATATACGCTTCTAATTTGCCAAAACCATTGCGTTTAACATAACCGCCTATGATAGACATTTTGAGACCTATTAACGGCTGAAAATTTAAAGTATTGCTTTGATATGTTATTGAGCCGTTTGTGATTTCAACTATAGAGCCTAGCCCTAAACCAATAGGAACACTGTCGTCAACCTCCGATATCGGCAACAATCCAATTCTTACCTTTATCGCTTTTTCAATCTCGTCTATTGCCTTTGGTATGATTTCAAGTAATTCATCAGTTTCATCCTGTAATCTATCGTCAAAGGTTTCAGAGCTTAACCCCCTTTGGACTTTGAAAATATAGCCTCGACATTGACCAAGAAATTCCTTTGTGATCTTGCTTACATCATCATGATAGAAAGGGCGGTTATTATCAAATAAGTTTTTCGCTTTATTGAAGGTGTCGATCGCAACATTGCATCTACCTTTGTAAACATCGTAAGGCGACTTTCCTTTTGGTACTCTATCGAGCGTAGGTGTGATGATTATTGATGAACGAACATCAACAAGTACTTTCCAAAGATCAGCATAAAGTTGAATTTCTTTCTCAAGCTGAAGAGTGTGATCATTATGTTTGCCATCTGAAGATTGGGTGTAGCTAGTTGGCATCTCGACAATAACTTTCTTGAACTCAGACACAAGCTTATTACTTTGGTCCGTATTAACCATTTCCATGGCTTTAATAAGTACGTCCTCAGGCACGCCCGTGTGAATATCTCTTCCAGCAATATTGTAATTGTTAGCGCAACCATTGGTAATGGTAATAGTATTTTCATAAACTTTAGGACAAACCTTGGCCCAAAATTTGCTAAGAACGCAGAGCAATTTAATTAATCCGCCACAAATTGGTATGGTTGCGCCAAATATTGCTGTTTGCCATGCAATGTCAAGACTCTGAAACCATTCTAACATATCGTGACTCTGTGTTTGTTAAATAAAGATTTTGGCATAAAACATTGAAACCGGGCACAAGAATGCAGAAAAGTATAGCAATAAGAATAATTTAGACAAGAAGATTCTTTAAAGCTAGAAGAGCTGAGAAGAGCTACGGAAGGGCAACCCAAAATATTGACCCACAGCTTACGCTGGTGGGCTACTCCCTAGCGCCCCGTCCGGGGCTGAATACAAAGGTGAGGAACACGGTCTAGCTGCGCTAGGCCGTGCCACCGGGGATGGCAAGGTTGGCGGGGAGGTTTTGGTAATGTTTGCGTGGATGGCAAACTACGTTTAATACGCATTCTATTTAATTCTCGTGTGGCAGGGAGAAGTTGCTTGTTGCTGGGTGCTGGTTGCTAGTTAAAAGAACAGCACGGGACGCAATTGATGTGTGCAAATCACCGCACGAAGATTTTTTGGAAATGGTATAAGGAGTTGCTTGGGGACGCTATTTATTACGGATCCTCGCCTTCGGGGGGACAGGGTCGCTACTGGGCTGTTGGGTTTGGTGGGCACGACTTCGATTAGGAGGATCGGTGGGCAAAATAGGAATTTTGCCCACCCTACGGGTTAGAGTTCATAGGGCGCTTATGAAAAGAGTTTTGCAGGAAGTTATACGGGAACGATGCAAGGAATTTATGAGAAAGAGATTGGAGAAGGAAAGTGTGAAAGGTGGGAAAAGTGGGAATGTGTGAAAAGTTAGGATCGGTGGGCAAAATAGGAATTTTGCCCACCCTACGGGCTACTCAGAGATTTTGTATCTTGGATCGCATGCTGAATAGATCATGCCGATCGCTGCGCTCAAACCGAAATTTCCTAAACCACCGAAAACAGCAGTAAAAATTAAAGTGCTTGCTGCTGCTCCTGCGAAATCCGAACCAAAGTTCTGTTTAAATGTCCAAACGATGTTTAATAAAAGTGCCATCCAAACAGGGGTTACAATTAATACTATAAACCAGCTGCTTGCCATTTCAAATCTTGAAAAGTCGGCACTTGATATCACACTGGAAAGCCGAAAATGGTTCATGCAAATAAGTTTACGAAAGAGTATGCCTAAAACAAGTGTCACATATATGAGCAGAATTCCAATAATTACCCATATTACAATAAGTGAGGTGTTGGGCAAATCACGGCCAATAAAAAACAGGGTTGCCAACGAAGTTATATCTGCTATAAGCCCTATGCTGCCAGAAATTATCGCAAACCAACCAAATGAATCTAATTTATTTTCCATAGTTCATCCTGCTTTATCCAGAAACAACTATTATAGTATTATCGGGGTGAGATTCAAGGTTTGGTTTAATATTTGGATTCCATGTCGGCATAAGCAGATAAGATCGGGTTTGACAAATGAGCTGGGCGTGGATATAGATTTAGGTCTTTGCGCCCGGTTGGAAGTGTTATTTGGTAACATTTTAGCCGAGTGGTTGTGTCGCCCTTACAGGGCTTGGTTTTGTTGGTAAACTTGACCCAGGGCTGCGCTTCGCTCCACCCTGGGCTATCGTATTACGCCCCGCTGGGGCTAAAATAGGAAAACACGGGCGAGATGGCCATGCCACATAGTTGGCTAAAATGTTACTTGTTTTGTTTAGATCAGGATATTTATGCGTTTTCTAATTTATCTGTTTCCTGCGGTGGCTGACGTGATAATCGCGGCGACGATGTTTGTTTGCAGTAATCGGCTCGCTGACGCGGGCAGAAGCAGGACGGAAGTGGCGGTGGTGTTTGCGGCGTGGGCGATGGCTTATATCATAAGCAACCAGATCCTTGCGCGGCTTGTTACGTCGCGCAATGCGGCTGTGATGATGATCGCGGCAAACCTGCTGTTTGCTGCCACTGCGGGGGTATTCGTAATCATCGATAATGTGTGGGCGATATATGCTACGATGGCGGTTCTGGCGGTGGCGTCGGCGTTGTTCTTTTTGCCGTTCCAGTTGTTTATGAAGGCTGTCGAGCCAGATCAGAATCAAGGCGTGGTGCGATCGGTGGCGATTTATACGCTGGCATGGAGTTTGGGTTTTGCAAGCGGGCCGTTTATCGCGGGGTTCATCTATCAAGGGTTGGGCTGGCAGTGGTGTTTTGCATTCACGGGGCTGATAAGTTTGCTGACAGCGGGCGGCGTACAACTGCTCAAACATCATGCGAAACATCATCGTGACGAGGCTGTCACGCCGAGTGAGGCAGCTTTAACGCAACCAATCTCAAATGCGGAAGATGTGAACTATCACACTATGCCGGACGTGGTCTGGCTGCAATGGGTGGTTACCGGAGTGGGATGTCTTGGAATCTATGCGCTTTTGGCCCTGTTGCCTTCTGTGGGGGTATCGTTTGCGATTCCAAAGTCGCAGATCGGATCGATAATAGCTGCGATCTATGTTATGCAGGCTTTGACGGGTTTGAGTTTGATACGCGGCAAGACTTGGATGTTTCGTCCCATGCCTGTTGCGGGGTTTGCGTTGTTTGGTCTGCTGAGCATGGCGGGTTTTGGTGTGTCGCTGCTGGGGGCTCTTGATGGGATCGAATTGTTTGCTGTGCCGCTAAGGACGATAGGTTTTTACATTTCAGCAGCGTGTTATGGCGTGTTTTCAGGGTCGTTTTTCTTTGGGCTGGTTTTTCATGCCCTGGTACACCCGCATCGCAGCGCGAGGTATGTAGCTATTAATGAAACGGTGGTTGGTATGTGCGGGGTTGCTGGGCCGATCATGGCTGGTACGCTGGCGGACAGGTTCGGATTTTTTGCGGTACCGGTGGTGCTGATAGTAATGATAATGGGGGTTGCGATATTGCAGGTTGTTGTGCTGAGGGGATTGAGAGTGATTAGTGGTTAGAGATTTGAGATTAGAAACACGGCCTAGCTGCGCTAGACCGTGCCACGGAAATCGGCGTTGTTTATAATGTCTTTGATGTGGATGTGGACTTCGTCAATGGGGGCAAGGGCGTTAATAACTACTATATGGTGTTTGTTGATGGTGGCGAATTCGAGGAAGCCCTGGCGGACTTTTTGGTGGTAATCTTCGCCTTTTTGTTCCATGCGGTCGGGGATGTTTTTGAGACGCTTGGTGGATGTGGTCAGGTCGGCATCCAGGATCACGGTCATATCCGGCCAGAGCCTTTCCAGCGAGCAGCAGGCGAGGTTTATGACTTTATCGATTCCGAAGCCGCCGGCGTAGCCCTGGTATGCGCAGGTGCTTGAGAGCCAGCGGTCGAGGATGACGCATTTGCCCTGCTGGAGGGCGGGGGCGATGCATTCGGTCCATAGCTGGGCGCGGGCGGCCATGTATAGGAGGACTTCGGTGCGGAGATCCATCTGGTCGTGGGCGGGGTTTAGGAGTATCTCACGGATTTTTTCGCCGATAGCGGTGGTGCCGGGGTCGCGGAAGGAGACGGTTTGTACGCCGGCGGCTTGGAGGTACTGAGCGAGCATGGCGGACTGGGTGCTTTTGCCGCAGCCATCGGGGCCGTCAAGGACGACGAATCGGCCGGACATTTTTTGCTGTAGTATGTTGGTCATAATTTAGTGCTCAGTGCCTAGTGCCTAGTGCCTAGTGATTAATTATCGATTTCAATGGTTTCCTTATCGTGATCGGCAGTATCAGCTGAATCGTCGGGCTGGTCGATGTAGGTAGCGGCGATATATTTTACAGCATGGAGATATGCGGAGATGCTGATAGCACTAGCTAAGAGGGCAAAGCCGGCACTGACCCACTGATCATAGTCGTCGGGAAGGCGGGGCATGAAGACGTTCACGACGGCCAAGCCCTGGATGACTAAAAACAGGCCCAGCATCTGAGGTGAGCCGAGGAGTTTGAGGAGCCTTGTGAAGCCAAGTGCATGCATAACGGGACAATCGAGCACAACGATGCTTGTGGGGCCGAACATGGTTGGTTTTACCAATAAGGTTGTGGCGGCTATCATGCAAAGGCTCATCATGGCAGGGGAGGTATTGCCTGTTGTCCAATTCATTATGCCCATAAGTGCCAGGACGACAACCGCGGTGATGGCGGCGATAATTAGCGAGAATCCGACCATTCGCCAGAAATAATGATAGCCGATCTTGAGGAGATGCCATGGATCGTAGGTCATCGGGCCGTCGGTGAAGGCGGTGCGCATAAGGCCGAGGCGAAGGAGATTGGCGACCGTCCAGAAAACGACGAATAGCAGGGCCGCGTAAGGAAGGGTGGAAAGCTGGGCGGCTGTGGGCTGGTTTGTCATGGGGAACTGGAGCATGGTGTAAGTAGCCGCTGCTTCGAGACCCATGATGAGAAGTATTTCGGGCCATCTGTGTTTGAGAATACCGAGTACATTTATCATTAAAACTGCCTATCTGCAAAGTTCAAGAACGCCTGGGCCGAATAAGGTTTCGACACGCTGTTTAAATTCGCCATCTACGCGAATGGCATAATTCCTGTCCAGTGCTGTCTGGATACGGGTTCCCTTTTCCGTGATAACTGTTACGAAAACGGGGCTTTTGCCTTTATGTACGCCGCAGAGGGCGCGGAGTTGTGATATTTTTTCTTCATTTATGCTGGCCGAGTGCAGTGTGAGGCTGATGCCCCTGGAGGCGAGTTTATCGCCTGCTTCCTCGATTGTAATAAGTTCATTTGCGATGATGTTGGGCAGTTCGCGGCGGCAATCGACTTTGCCTCGGACAAAGACGATGCGGTCGAGTTCGAGTGCCATTTCGTTTTTGGCGAGGGATTCGGGGAAAAGGACGACTTCGCAGGTGCCGGTGAGATCCTGGAGGATGAAGACGGCCATTTTTGAGCCAGCGCTTCGGCCGGTCTTTGTTACGGAGTTGCGGATCTTTGTTATCATGCCGCCGATGATGACTTCCTGGCCGTCGCGGGACTGGCCAAGCTCTGCGACGTGGACGTTTGAGTATGCGTTGATATCCATTGCGTGCTTGCTTAGGGGATTGCTGGTGACATAGAAGCCGAGCACGTCTTTTTCGAAGGCAAGCATCATGAGTTCGGGCCAGGGGCTGATGTCGGGGAGGCTGTGGCCTTCCTTGGCTTCCTCGGCGGCTGCGGCGGGGCCTCCGAAAAGGTTGAACTGGCCCTTGAGTTTATCTGACTGGAGGGACTGGCCGGAAACCATTGCGCGTTCGAGAGCGGCGAGGAGCTGGGCGCGGTGGCCGCCGAATTTATCGAAGGCGCCTGCTTTTATAAGGGCTTCGCAGACGTTTTTGTTTGCGCAGCGGAGGTCTACGGTTTCGCAGAAGTGGAAAATGTTTTTGAAGCGGCCGACTTTTTCGCGAGCGGCGATTATCTGCTCGACGGCTTTATCACCAACGCCTTTGACTGCGCCGAGGCCGAAACGGATGTAGCCGCTTTCTTTTTGGCCGGAGGTTTCGTACACGACGGTGAAATCGCTGAAGCTTTCGTTGATGTCGGGCGGGAAAATCTTGATGCCCATTTTCTGGGCTTCTTCGATGTATTCTACGACCTTATCCATGAAGCCGCTTTCATAGGTGAGCAGGGCGGCCATGTATTCGAGGGGCCAGTAGGCCTTCATGTAGGCGGTCTGGTAGGCGATGAAGGCGTATCGCGTAGAATGGCTTTTGTTGAAGCCGTAGCCGGCGAAACGCTCGATGAGTTCGAAGATATCTTGTGCCTGGTTTTCGGTGAGGCCTTTTTCTTTGCATCCTTCTATGAAACGCTCGCGTTCCTTGGCGATGGTGTCGATTTTCTTTTTGCTGATGGCCTTGATGAGGGTATATGCCTGCCGCAGGGGGATTTCGCCCAGGCGGTTGCAGATGCGCATGACCTGTTCCTGGTAGACCATGATGCCGAAGGTTTCTTCGAGGATTTCCTTCATGATGGGGTGGGGGACTTCCCATTTGCCGCCGTGCTTGCGTTCGATGTAGTCGGGGACGAGCTGCATTGGGCCGGGGCGGTAGAGGGCGTTGGCGGCGATGAGGTCTTCGACGCGGTCGGGACGCATTTTCATGAGCAGGTCTTGCATGCCGCCGGATTCAAACTGGAATATGCCTTTTGTGTTTCCCTTGCAGAATACCTCGAAGACCCTGGGGTCATTCATCTCGATTGTTTCGAGGTCTATGGTGATGCCGTGGAGGTCTTTGACCCAGTGCTTGGCGCGTTCGAGGACGGAAAGGGTGCGGAGGCCAAGAAAGTCCATTTTCAACAGGCCGACTTTTTCGACTGTGGGGCCTTCGAACTGCGTGACGAGGTCGTCGGAATCCGCGGCCTTATACAGCGGGACAAAATCCGTGAGGTCCTGGTCGGCGACGACGACGCCGGCGGCGTGCACCGAGGCATGTCTTGCGAGGCCTTCAAGCCGCTGGCCAATATCAATTACTTTGCGGTAGAGTTCGCTTTCATCGTATAGTTTTTTCAGTTCCGGTTCGGCCTGGAGGGCATCTTCTAGAGTGATGTTTAGGGTATTGGGTATTAATTTCGCAAGGCGGTCGGCTTCGGAGAGGGGAACGGCGAGCACGCGGGCGACGTCTCTTATCACAGCCTTTGCCTTCATGGTGCCGAACGTGATGATCTGGGCGACGTGGCCGTATTTCTTGCGAACGTATTCGATGACCTTTGCGCGGCCGTCCTGGCACATGTCTATGTCTATATCGGGCATCTCGTTACGTTCTGGGTCCATGAAACGCTCAAAGAGCAGGTCATAGCGGATCGGGTCTACGTTGCACAGGCCAAGGCAGTAGCCGACGATGGTGCCGACTCCGGAACCTCTTGCGCCGACGGGGATGCTGTTTTGGCTGGCATAATTGCAGAAGTCCCAGACGATAAGAAAATAGCTGGCGAAGCCTTTGGATTTGATAACGTCAAGTTCGCGTTCGATCCTGGCTTTTATTTCGGGGGTAACCTTGCCGTAGCGGGTTATCGCGCCTTCGTAGACGCGGGCGGTGAGATAATCTTCGGGGCTGGTCTTATCTTCTGGCCTGTAAACGGGTGCGTGGCGGGCTTTCAGATCAAGCTCGACGTTGCACATATCGGCTATGAGTTTTGTGTTATCGCAGGCGCTTGGCCAGGCGGTGAACATTTCTCGCATCTGCTGGGGTGATTTGACAAAGACGCCTTTGGGGTAGAGCATGCGGTCGGTGTCGTTTACGGTTTTGCCGGTGCTTATGGCGCAGAGGACTCCGTGGGCTTCCCAGTCGTCTTCGTCGACGAAATGGCTGTCGTTTGTGGCTACAAGGCCAAGGCCGAGTTTATCGGCGACATCGGAAAGCTGCCGGCGGGTATCGGGCAAGTCGCTGTCGGGATGGTGCTGGAGTTCGATGAAAAAACGCTCGGGGCCGAAGATGTCGAGATAGCTCTGGGCGGATGCCATTGCGCCGACAAGATCGCCATTGGCGGCGGCTTGTCCAACTTCGCCTTTGACGCAGGCGCTGAGGCAGATCAGGCCTTCGCTGAACTGCTTTAAAACTTCCTTATCGATCCTGGGCCGGTAGTAGAAGCCTTCGGTGTAGCCGATACTGGAGAGTTTCAGCAAGTTTTTGTAGCCGGTGATATCTTTGGCGAGAAGCACAATGTGATATGCCGCCTCTGAAATGCTTGATTTATTTTTGTCGAGGCGGGAGCCGGGGGCAATATAGGCTTCGATTCCTATGATGGGCTTGATGTTTGCTTTTCGGGCGTCGTTGTAGAATTCGATAGCTCCGAACATGTTGCCGTGGTCGGTCATGGCGACTGCGTTCATGCCGGTCTTGGCGCATTTCTTGAAGAGGCGGTCGAAGCTGATCGCCCCGTCGAGAAGCGAGTACTGCGTATGCAGATGCAAATGCGTAAATTCTTTGTTATCCATAACTTACTACGTTTTTCTTCCTTTGGTTTACGTCC
Source organism: Planctomycetes bacterium GWF2_50_10 (assembly GCA_001824635.1). GTDB lineage: Bacteria > Planctomycetota > Phycisphaerae > Sedimentisphaerales > GWF2-50-10 > GWF2-50-10. The sequence goes on along the minus strand of MHYB01000064.1, from coordinate 24,736 downwards.
CATATAATAGCGGGGTGTTGGGGTTAATGCAAGGTTGTAGTTATTTATCAAAGCGGGGTTGGATATTTGCCGAAAAAGTATGCAGGATAATAGATCATGAAAAACCTAAGCAGCATCATATATCAGAACCTGGGCATAAGCCCTGTGGTACAGCAGAGGGTATTTACGAGCCTGGTGCTCTTGTTTGCACTGGCATTGCTGCGAATACTGCTGCTGCGGATCGTGACGAGGCGTACCGGAAATTCACTGATCCTGCATGACTGGCGAAAAGCGGTCAACTGCGGCACAGGTTTCATAGCGGCGGCGTCAATGGGTTATGTGTGGTTTGCGGATTTCGAATCGCTGAGCCTGTTTGTGGGTTTGACGCTGGCGGCGGTAATAATATCGCTTAAGGAACTGGTTCTTAATGTTGCGGGGTGGCTTACAATTATTGCAAGAAAGCCATTTGAAGTTGGTCACCGGATACAGATTGGGGCGACCGCTGGGGATGTGATAGAACTTGGACTGTTGGAATTTTCGGTAATGGAAATTTCGAGCTGGTCTGGCTCGGATCAGACTACCGGGCGGGTGCTGCACATTCCAAACAGCAAGATATTTAGCGAAACGCTGGCGAATTTCAGCAAAGGGCTGGATTTCATCTGGGATGAGATAACCTTCACAGTTACATTTGAGAGCAACTGGGCAAAGGCTAAGGAGATACTTAAGAATATTGGCCGGCAGAATGCGCAGGATACGCTAAAAACTGCCCAGGCACATGATAAGGACCCATCAAAGCAGGTTACCATCTGCTTTGATAATTCACGGTCAGAGATCTTTACCGCTGTTAAGCAAAGCGGGATCGAGCTTTCGCTGCGTTTTGTTTGCCAGCTGCGCGAAAAGCGATTGGTTGAAAACGATCTGTGGGAAGATATTCTCACAGCATTTGCTTTATGCGATGACATCGAATTTGCTTACCCCACCCAGCGTTTGTACAATGCACCGGTCGAAAGCAAGGCGGCATCAAACATGAGCCATGCCCAGTTTGTCAGCTGACGAGCACGTCTGACAAACGCATTTCAAAGCCATTTCCTTATTTAGCCCTGTGTTCTTATGCGGCTAAACCTTTCCTTTTCGGGCAATACCTCGCCCGCGATCCCGGTTTGGTCGTCCAACAACCACGGTTTGATCGTCAGCCAAGCTCGGTTAGGTTGTTGCACGATCACGGTTGGCTCTGCCCCAAACAAGCCGCTTGTTTTGCCTAAACAACGGGCTTGTTTTGGTCGAACAACTGTGATGTTTACCGCCTGCCAATCGCTGTTTGCCTTCCGCCACGCATATCTTTCGACCAAAATAGTCTCATTTTCCAGTCTAAAATAGCAGGCACTTTGACCAAAAACACGCAACAATCGCGCAAAACCATTGCATTTAAATGTCATTATTCCGTAGATTTAGTGTTGACATTGCAAGTTTTGCGTGTATTTTTATAAGTCGCATTAGATGTCGGGAATCTTGTGAATAGTTTCCGATGATAATTAAATCGAAGCAAAGGGCGGTGTCCTTTATTTGCGTATCTTTGAGAACAAATTTTGATTGGGAGGTTTGAATGCGTACTGTTGTAACTAGTCGTTTCGGCACAATGCTTTTTGGTATTTGTTTTGCTGCGCTATTAATACTGATAAACCCTGTTTCCGTTTATGGCGAACTGGAAGCTTGCGGCTGCGATGGTACAGGTGGTGAATATAACTGTTTAGGCTCTTGGCAATCTAAAGGGCAATCACTAACTGAAGATAGCGGCAGTACAATTAAAATTACCTGTGGCCCATGTTCAGGACAGTCTGGAGAAAACGGTTCTGCATACGGATGGTCATACCAAGCAACGCCAGCTCCTCTTGATTGCGAGACAAATGAATGCTGGTATGGTTCCACTACATACCTGCACTCGGTTTATAAATTGACCGGGAGCCAAAAGGATTTAGATGACTTTTTCGGCGATTATTGGGGGAAAAAAATTGGTGAAGAAGGATGTCTTTATACTCCTTCCGACTTTGTTACCATATGGGGTGCAAGTTCAAGCAATCCAAATTCCAGAGATGGCGGCGCATCGTTCGGTTTAAATGTTAAAACATATTTCTCAAATGCCATATGTGCCACCGCACTTAGCGGCTACAATTTAACAATTCAGGTCAAGGTAAACAAATATAACAAGGACGATCAATTATCGTATATCAAAAAGATAACACACCATTTCAGCGGTGAAACGGATTGCGGCGGGGCTGATGATAGATGGAAATGGAATTATTCCTATTATGATTTTTTTACACAGGAGTTGACCGAAGGCATTGGTTGCGTTGGCAATTTGAGAGTGCCTCCATATGGTGATTATACTGTTGGGCAGACTAGGACAATTTTAAAGGTAAAAGTTCCAGGCTGGGCTACGGAAGTAACATCAGACGGCAGTTTGCCGTCATACATGGTGGGTTGGTATTTGCAAAAAGATTCAGAAACTGGGAATTATACGCTTGTACATGACAAGGGTGAATTGGGCACTGATGAATATGAATTTGATGAAAGTCCATCTGACCCCGGCATACAGTTGCCAATTAGAATCACTGATCCAGTCGGCAATACTAAATGGAACTATGATTATGATCCCAACGGGAGAATCCTGCATATATACAACGGCGCCAATTACAGCACCAGCAGCAAGAAATACAACTATGAATGGTCGGATGTGCCAAATTCGACGAATACAAAAGTAATCATTTCCTATTATGTTGATAATGGCTTGGTTCGCCGGTGGGAAAAAGAATATGATGCAAACGGCAACGAAGTTCGAGTTGATGACGGCGGCTGCTCCAGCTGCGGCGGAGGCGGCAGCACCAGCAAACGTGTGGAATATTACCAGACAAGTGATTATAACGATGCGAGATTCGACGGCCTGCTTAAATGCACTTATAATGCCGCAGGAGATATAACTCTATACAACGTATATGACCCCAACAAGACGATAGGCACAAATCCCTCTGATCCGAATTATGCGTATCTCTTCAAGCCTCTTTTGACGCAGCAATATGCGGTTTACAGTCCCCAATCAAATCCTGTTACTGTTAAGCTCAAGGATATTGTATATGACCCCAATACCCACAGTTCACTTGAGTTCATATACACTGATAACAGCAATGCGCGTTGCGTAAAATCATTTTACAGCGATAACACGTTCTCCAATTTGATCAGGAAGATAGAATATGAAAACCTGGCCGCTTCGCTGACGGAACCGACAGGCGATCATTATACAACGATATACGATTATAATGGCACCGAAAGAACCAGCACGACGACATTTCCTTCGAACAACCGCAAGGATGTTGAAAAATATGAAAATGGCCAGGTAATTGAATCATATACGCACGATGTTATAAATGATTGTAATGTCAATACGCACTATAATGAGTATTCGTATGGCAATATTGTCAGCGAAACAGATGCGCGGGGCGCAACCACTGAATATTCCTACTCCGGCGACCAGATGACATATAAACGTACTTCCGCTGCAGGGATAGGTATCGGGGATTTCAACAGCGTCACGGAAACCTATTATGACTACAACGGCAACAGGCAGATAACCAAAGAAACTGAATATCTCAGTACATATATAGATTGGGGATATGGCTGGGGCTGGTATGATCAGGTTAAACAAAAGGAAACCATCTACAACTATCAGGCTGAAACAGGCTATTTGCTGAGCCAGGTGGTCAAATCTGACTTCTATAATGAGTATGACTGCAACCAGATCGCTATAACAGAATACCAATATGATGATTTCGGGCAGATTACCCGTCAAAAAAGTCCCGAAGGCGTTGTTTCCGGCAAGCATTACAATATTGCCGGTCAGGTTGAAAGTGAATTCATATTGGCCGACGGCAGCGATATCAACGAACCCGACACCAGTCTTACTTTGGTATCTCAAACCATGTATGAATACGATGCCGATGGTCGGACAAAAAAAGTTCTCAGAGCAAAGGACGACGGCACTTTCACCTTTGATGAGCCTGATGCGTGGATAGTAACCGAATATGGCTATGATTTCCTCAGCAGAAAAACAAGTGTTATAGAAGATGCCAACGGAACAAATCCGCTTACGACATCGATCGAATACAATAATCAAGGCGAACTGGTCAAAACAATAAATCCAAGCGGCAAGTGGGAAAAGACGATAAAAGACGGCCGAGGGCTGCCTACTCAAAATATTGTCGGGTACGGCACAACAAATATCCTAACTACGACTTTTGCGTATGACGACAACGGCAATCTTATCCAGCAGTCAAACCCTGATGGTACGGTCTGGAATTTTGAATACGACAATTTCGACAGGCTCATCAAAAGCCCAGTGCTGCCCGACCTGAAGGTCGAGGCGTTTAACAGGGACATGCTTTATAACATGACTGAATATCTGTTATATCGGGCGGCAACGAATGGGGTTGATGTTGCAGAACCGGTTGACTATGCCAAATCAATCTGGCCCGACCCTAACCCTCTTCTGCAATATTCCGATGGCCTCAACGGCTACGAATACGCACGAGGAAATCCGGTGAATCTCAAAGACCCGTGGGGATTAGCAACTGATTGCGGGATTATTGTAAAAAGAAATTATGATCCAGGACAGGTATGCGGAAGCACACTGAATATGGGGCATGAATGGATAGAATGGGCTGGTGGCTCAGTTGGCTATTGGCCCAAATTTGGGCATATCATATTGAATCCCGATCCTGCATCACCAAGGGTACCTGGTTTACCACCGCCCTGTGCTTGGTTAACAACAAAGACTAACACGGGAACTCTTAAATGGGGCACAACCAGACCTGGTGTCAAGTGTAAATGCGCTACTTGTAATGAAGTAAAATCGTGTCTTATCCATGCTCCCAATCCAAATTGGCCTGATTGGGATCCGGGATTGGTTTACAACTGTCGAAAATTTGTAGATTACGCTTTAAAGGGCTGTTGCTTGAAAAGGAGTAAGTAATGATTAAATTTGAATACGCAATATATATCTGCTTGGCCTTATCATTGAGTTGCTGTACTGGCAAAAATAATGTTCAAAATGGCAGAATTATAATGATAAGAGGGATAAATCTTGTTCTTCCTGACGCTGTTACCACTATATCTCCGAACCATACTTATACGGTAACTTTTACGGATAGAGAAGGGAAAAAGATTTCACTGGAAGGTATGGTCCCAGCATGCATTTACAATAAACTTTACCATTCAGCAATATCATCCAAAAGATTTTATATTCAACAAAATATTATGATCTTTGATATTTTTGCAACAAGCATCAATATTCCAGATCCTCCTGGTGTTCAGGATGCTTTAGGATATATCAAAAACACGCATGGCTTATCGAATTAATGATCCAATGTATTTCATAAAATTGCCAAGGGGTCGTGAAGGGAAGATATGAGACAGTGCGCAAAGGCTATGGTTGCGAAAATCCCGATGCTAATGAACCCAATGATATCATAACAAGTAATCGGTATGATACACTTGGCAGGCGATGAAAAAGTTAATTGGAATAATTATGGCAATCGCATTTATTATGAGTTGCGCTAACAAAGAGGCAATAAAAAAAACGAGTTCTGAAAAAAAATTCGTTTGGTTGGCCTTAAAGGATTTGCAAAGTTCAAATATTAATGTGAAAGGATAAAAAAATGAAACGAGCAATTGGAATATTAGTGATAACAGCATTTTGTGGTTGCTGTAATAAAGATATTGAAAAAAAAGTATCGGTGAATTCTGAAAAAATTATGGGGCAACTTGTTGGAGAAGTATATGCAGGTCATAAGCAAACAGAAAAAGCCGATATTATTACATTATATGCTGAAGGCAGTTATAAATGGGAATATTCTAAAAGGACAGGTCAGCATAGAATCTGGCAAACCTTTGAAGGCACGATTCCCGTGAAAATATTTGCATTACTTAGGAAATCTGTCACATCAAAGAAATTCAAAAATGTGAATGGGATTAGAACATACACATATGGATTGTTTGATAGTAGATCTCGGCATCCAAAAGGTGTTGGGGAATTATTACATTATCTCTGGCGACTTTATATGTCAGCAAACAGGAAATAGTTTGCCTTAATTTGTATGTTGCTAAAATGATTAATCCTCAAAAGTTGCGATAAAACCACAAGGAAAAGTATGTTGAATATAATCAAAAATACATGTTCGTTATTTTTATTTGTATCGGCAAGTTTTGCAACAACACCATGTAACCGCTACGAATACAACTCAGCAGGTGATATTGTAAGGCAGTATGTTTGTGATGCCAAAAGCAATATTATAGCCGATTCTCGCATGGATTATGACGATCTTGGCAGGGTGTGGCGTGAGCGCATTCTTGAAACGCCAGACTCTAACAATGATGCCAATGACAGAATTACACTTTACGAATTTGATCCCTATGGAAATCTGCTAAAGACAGTGCGCAAAGGCTATGGATGCGAAAATCCCGATACAAATGAACCCAATGATATCATAACAAGTAATCGGTATGATACACTTAGCAGACCAGTTCAGCAGATCGACGGCGAGGGAAATATCACTTCCTTTACTTATGACAAAGATAATCACCTGCTGACCAAGACCGATCCCAATGGTTTTGCTGCCGGCGATGAATATGATGATGCAGGAAGACTGGCAAAATCAACTGATGCGGAAGGCGGCTACAGGCTCTTTTATTACAACAGCCTGGGGCAGACAATAAATACCATTGTCTATGATTGTAATGGTTCGCCTCTAACTACCAATGATGATTTTGCGGTTAAACAGGAGCGATATGAGTATACCAATTTCGGCAAGCCTGCCCGCAAGGTGGTTATGAAGAATCCCGCATCCACTTCTGCTATTAATACGGCTATAGATATGGTTGAGGAGAACGTCTATGACAGCAATAACGGCATGCTATATCAGCAGAAAACATATTATAATGGCTCACAGACAGCAGCCACAACCTACTATTATGACGAGATCGAACGCAAGGAGCGGATTGTTGACCCCGAAAGCAATGAGCAGAAGTTCTATTATGAAAATCCATTCTGTCCCGCCCGTCTGACCAAGCAGGAGCAGATCAATTATAACTCTGCCGGTTCTATTACCGTAACTACGCTTTTTGATTACGACAGTTTCGGCAGGCTATATACAAGTACGATAGACAGGAGTTCCGGCACCGATATTACGAATACATACTATTATGACGCGCTTGGCAGGCAAGCGAGCATTGCGGCTCCTGATGGTGTCATCACAGCATTTAATTACGATGCATTTGGTAATCTCCTGCGCAAGACCGAAGATGTCAGCGGAAATGACAGGATCACCGATTATAAATTTGACCGCCTTGGCAGGCAGATATCAATTATTGGTTATGATCCCAACTCCCAGGCCACTCACTATACATACAATAACAACGACAAGGTTACACAGATAACTTACCCTGACGGCAATAGCATAAGCTATTACTATGATGTATGCGGTACAGTCGATCAGGAGGTCAAACTGGATGGCAGTTCCGTCTATTACAGCTACGACAATCTGGGCAGAGTTCTTGAGGAATCGGACAGCCTTACAAATCCAACTTTCGTTACGAGCTTTGGATACGATGGGGCTGGACGGCTTTTATCGACAAGTAAAGTCACTGACGGCGTAACTGTTTCCCAATCTGCCTTTACCTATAACGGCTTTGGATTAAAGGAAACTGAAACTACCACCTACGACAGCAATAGTAATACGGCCGCAACTATTACTTATAGCTATGACCAGTCGGGTAATATTCTCTTACGGGAAGACAGCATAACCGGAGCGGTTATTGAATATACTTACGATGGCCTTGGAAGGATAAAGACCATTGAAAAAAACGGCACTCAAATCGCAGAGTATTCCTATATCGGAACTCAGGTCAAGACTAAAGAATACACACAAGCCGGTATAATAACGACCAACGGTTTTGATGATGTCGGCAGGCTTGAACAGATCACGGCAGTCAACAGTTCAGAAACAATTCTTGACCTTATTTACACCTATGATATTGTTTCCAACAGGACTTCGGCCAAATATAATCACCTCGCGACTGCCCTTTACGACATTTATGATTACGACAATCTTCGCAGGCTCACCAGTGTAGAATATGGAAGTTCAAGCGGCATAAGTATGTCCGATTATGGAACTGATTTTGAACTTGCAGTTAAGATGGCTCAAAAATGGCTTGGGTCGCCTATTTACTCGCTTGCTGACGGCCTAAATCTGAAAGCGAAAATCACAGAGAGCCACCAAGCAAGCCCAGGTAATTCGATCAGCGATAAAATAATATCGACTGCAAATAAGGGTGATTACGTTCTTTCCCTCGCGGATTTTGGTGCCTCTGATACTTTGAGTTCTATTGCCAGTAGCGACAAGAAGCCAAAGCCTCCTGAGGATGGCAATTCCGTAATAAAGGAAGCTGAAGCAGCCGATGCTCTCAAAGCAATGACCGAGAGCCGTGTCATGAATTTTCCGAAGGCAGAAATAGCATTTGCCAAAAGTGGTGTAATGGCAATGTCCTCACTGCCGCCTGAAAATTCTACCGAGGAATTTACATACGATCTCCTCGGCAATCGCACCCAAATCAAAGTTCGAGATGGTTATTTTATTAACTACAATGTGGATCGTGTCAACAACCGCTATCTATCTTTGGCAACAGCAGGGCGTGGCAGTGGAACCAGTGCAGACCCGTGCGTAATAACCACGATAGATGAACTCCAGGCGATGCAGAACGATCTTGATGCCTATTATCAACTAGGCTGCGATATAGATGCATCTGCAACTGCCAACTGGAACAGTGGAGCTGGATTTGTGCCGGTGACCGTATTTACAGGTCAATTTGACGGTAATGGGCATATAATCAATGGACTTACGATTAACCGGCCTTCCAGTGATACGCAAGGGCTGTTTGGAAATGCCAATTATGCCACAATTAAGAATGTGAAGGTTTTGAATGCCAGTGTTCAGGCGAACAGATACAGCGGGGTACTGGCCGGTAACTGCGCTTATGCAACTGTTGAAAACTGTTGTGCATCAGGAACTGTTACGGTGACAACGGGTTCTACAGACGCAGGGAGCGGAGGTCTATTGGGATTGGCACAGGCACGCAGTATGATTCGCAAATGTGCCAGTGCTGTTAACGTAAGCGCCAGCTATAGAAGGCAGGTCGGCTCTTTGATGGGCTATCTGCGCGGCAGGGACTTTACGCCGAAATCCAGGGTTGAAAACTGTTACACCACAGGCACTGTAACCGGCTCCGGTTCAAAGGAGGGCAACCTCATAGGCGATGCAGATGGTGCAGAGGTTGACCGCTCCTATTCTTGCGGATACTACAAGGCGCTGCTGGGATACAACTTCGCTGGTTCGGTTGTCACTAATTCATACTGGGATAAGACAATAGGCGCAGCATCGAGTTATTATGGCGGGACGGGCAAGACTACAACGCAAATGAAGCAGCAGGCTACTTTTGTTAACTGGGATTTCAATGATATCTGGGACATTACAGAAAATACGACTTACCCCTGGCTGCAAGACACGCAGTTTGTTTCAACGCCTTATTATGTTGTCAAATCCACTCCGCTTTACGATGATAACGGCAATATGACACGGGATCACAGGGGCGTTTGCTTCGGTTATGATTACCGCAGCAGGCTCACTAGTGTAACTGATGGCTCTTCATCGGCCCAGTACAGCTATGATTCACTGGGACGAAGGATAAAGAAGGTTGCCGCGGGCACGACTATCTATTACTATTACGATACAATGGGCAGGGTGATAGCCGAACGTATCGGCTCGGCAGCGGCCAGGAGTTTTGTTTATGGCAATGGCCTTGATGAAGTGCTATCTATGACGAATATTTCCGGTAGCAACAGCACGTATTATTACCCCGCCGATGCGCTTGGCAGCGTGATGGCTTTAAGTGATTCCTCCGGCGAGGTCGTCGAGCGGTACCAATACAATGCCTACGGCCAACCGTATATTTTATCCGCCGATGACGAGCAGATAACCGAAAGCTCCTGCGGAAACCAGTATCTCTTCACCGGCAAACGGGTTGACTTGGTCGGCGAATCGATGCTGCAGGATAACGTAAACAGGACGTACCATTACGACTTGGGCAGATGGATGCAGACGGACCCGCTGGGTGTTGTGCCGAATGCACAAGGGCCAAATGCATTTGCCGCGACAGGTCAGTATAAAGACGGAATGAATTTGTATGAGTATGTGAAATCAAACCCTGTTCTTCTGAATGATGCGATCGGATTAGATGCACATGTTGTCCCAGATGCAATTGATTTAATTAATAGCGGTAAGAAAAGATGTGGTGTTTGCGGTCCAGACATAACAGGAGCTCTGAGTGATTTGAATCGAGTAATAGATGCAGCATGGAGAGCTTACATAAAAACGGATGAACAAAAAAAGAACATATGTAATGCTATGTTCAATCCTGTTGTGGGCTGGGATATGAGTGACATGCTGGATGGGTCGCTTGACACTTATAAGTGCCCGATTGGAAATTGCGGTGGTACTGTAACTGTCAGTGGCAAATGTTATGATGCATCCAAAGTTAATTATTGGTTATGGGGTAAAATGAGAGGATTATGTAAGGATTCTCTTAAGGATGCAACTGGTTATGTGGATACATGGAAAAAATGGGCATATAGTCATCCAATCGATTCTGACACACAAGCATGGATATCAGCTGGTTATTCGGGTTCCATATCACCATCTGGTGAGGGGAATTGCCCGAAATGTAAACCTTGTCGCTTAAAAAAATATGTTGCTGCAAGCAGCTTAAATTATCATATAGGATGGCGTAGGACTATTGGAGACTATGGCAAATAAAACTATTCTAAAAACAATTACCGTATTAGTTATTTTATTAAGCTCAGGGATTGTTCTTTTTAAAAAGCTACCTAAGTGGGCTGCACCTGTTCACAATTGTGAATACAAATTAGGACAGCTTGGCTTATATTTTATGATGCTGTCGGAAAATTCAAAAGCTATTGATGCCAACTGGTGTGACCAGATAGTTGTTGACTTCTTTGGAGGAACATATTCTGACGAGGTCTGTTCGCTTTTCTCATGTATTGAATACGTTGGTGAAAAACGTCAAAGCACTTATGCCTTAAACAGGAATGTTGTTGGGCAGAAACAATTTGACGATGATATTGTCATATTGTTTGATAGTAAAAAAGGTTGGAATAGTGTAGGTGGTCCTGAATTATTAGCACCTGAAAACAATAAAGGTGAAGGGTGTTATGTTTTATTCGGAGATTTTAAAACTAAGTTTATCAAGACTTCCGAGTTAAGCAAGCTGAAATGGCAATAAAGGAACACTTTATGGTAAAATAGAAAAAATGGAAAAATAAGGACAGTCACCTGTTTTTCATTCATGACGCACTATTGACCCTTAGGCGGAACGCCCAAGACTACCACACAGATGAAGCAGCAGGCGACGTTTGTAAACTGGGATTTCAATGATATCTGGGACATTACAGAAAATACGACTTACCCGTGGCTGCGCGATACGCAATTTGTTTCGACGCCTTACTATGTTGTCAAAACTACGCCGCTGTATGATGATAACGGCAATATGACACGCGATCACAGGGGCGTTACTTTTGGTTACGATTACCGCAACAGGCTAATTAGTGTTACCGATGGTTCGGCTTCTGCCCAGTATGCCTATGATTCGCTGGGGCGAAGGATAAAGAAGGTTGCAGGTTCGATGACCACATATTACTATTATGACACGATGGGCAGAGTTATCGCCGAGCGTGTCGGCTCGGCAGCGGCCAGGAGTTTTGTTTATGGCAATAGCCTTGATGAAGTGTTATCTATGACCGATATTTCTGATAACAACAGCACATATTATTATATGTCCGATGCCCTTGGCAGCACTATGGCTCTTACGGATTCAGCCGGCGCGTTGGTTGAGCGGTATCAATACAATGCCTACGGCCAGCCGTATATCTTCTCCGCCGATGGCGAGCAGATAACCGAAAGTGCATGCGGAAACCAGTATCTCTTCACCGGCAAGCGGGTTGACTTGGTCGGCGAGTCGATGCTGCAGGATAACGTAAACCGAACCTACCATTACGACCTTGGCCGTTGGATACAGGCGGACCCGCTGGGTGTTGTGCCGAATGCCAAAAGACCTAACGTTTTTCAGGTGACTGGGCAGTATATTGATGGAATGAATTTATATGAACATGGCAGGTCGAATCCTGTGATCTATATTGATTCATATGGCCTTGAATCTGGCAATATCTTTTCATATAAAAATGACACTCATGGATTTGCTATTCCATATTCGGGACATTCGGGCATACTCATTGGTTCTGAAGATATAGATTATGGTCCAGATATTAGGGGGAATGGATTTCCATTTTATACACTTGGTACTTGTACATGGGGGAGCGGAGGGCCGGGCAAGGAAGCGGATGGAACAATAGTGAAATATACTAAAACACGTTTACATAAAAATATTTCGGGCTTCATGAATATTGCTGGCAAAAAAAAGAATTGCAAGTGTGCCACATGGGCTGAAATTAAACAATGCTTATACGACCAATGTGCAAAATGGGATCGAACAACGTATAGTGCGGGCTTCCATAGTTGCGGTTCATTTGTAAGTGATTCTAAATCAAAATGCTGTTTACGATAAAGGACTACCATGGATAATATTCAAAAATATGGACTACTTCAGAGCGTGAATTGTATAATCCGAGGTGCACCGTTTGTGAATTGTACTGAATGGAAGTTATGGACTATGCCACGATTCCCATTTTTTTACACGATACTATCAGGGTTATTTTTTGGGCTTTGGTGCTTTCTTACTTTTGGCGCTTTTTATGTCTATAATGGAATTACAAAAACAATTTTTAATCTTCTTCTTGTATCTGCATTCGGGATATTCATTTTTTTATTCTACAATTGCATGTTATTGTTCTGGTTCAGACTAATCAAGAAGTACAGTTGCCGCGAATGTGAGAAGAAGGAAATCATTGAAGGGGGACGACGGATTGCATATTTTTCAACAGCGTTTCAATTCTTACCATTAGCAGCAATTGATTTGGCTTTTATAGTGGAAAAAAATTTTAGAGATAGTCGCTGGCTTATGATGGTATTAATAGTTTTTATTTTAATTGTCTACATATTGAGATTGGCGGCTGTGTTTATGTCAATTAAGCGCGAAGAACCCTATGCAAAATATGCTCCGTTTATTGGCTGCATACCATGTGTTGATGCATTGCTAATTTTGGGGATTCTGAGACTATTAGGTAATATATTTTAGTCCTGAAATTAAATGTTATTGGATCAATGATTATCGACAGCAGGAGAATAAAGAAAACTACCGACAGCACAATGACCTATTACTATTATGATACAATGGGCAGGGTTATAGCCGAGTGTGTCGGCTCGGCGGCGGCCAGGAGTTTTGTTTATGGCAATGGTCTTGATGAAGTGTTATCTATGACCGATATTTCTGATAACAACAGCACATACTATTATGTGTCCGATGCGCTTGGCAGCATTATGGCTTTGAGCGATTCCTCCGGCGCGGTCGTAGAGCGGTATCAATACAATGCTTACGGCCAGCCGTATATCTTCTCCGCCGATGGCGAGCAGATAACCGAAAGCTCCTGCGGAAACCAGTATCTCTTCACCGGCAAGCGGGTGGACTTGGTCGGCGAATCGATGCTGCAGGACAACGTAAACCGAACCTACCATTACGACCTTGGCAGATGGATGCAGATTGACCCGCTGGGCGTGGTGCCGAATAGCTTTGGTCTTAATCTATATTAGCATAAGGCAATACCAAGATTGTATTATGTGATATATATAGTTATTTGTGCTCTTGACAAAGCATTTCGAGGCCTTAGGATATTTGCTTTTGGAAGTAGATCCTATGCAGGCGATATTGCTTTTAGTTGTGTCCAATGTCTTCATGACGTTCGCGTGGTACGGGCACCTGAAATTCAAGAGTTCACCACTGTTTAAAGTTATTATTATCAGCTGGCTTATCGCATTTGCTGAATATTGTTTCCAGGTGCCTGCGAATCGGATAGGCTCATACCAGTTCTCGACTGCCCAGCTTAAGACTATACAGGAAGTGATAACACTGGTGGTTTTTTGCGGGTTTTCGATCTTTTACCTGCGGGAGGACCTGAAATGGAATTACATAGTCGGGTTCGGGATGATGATTTTGGCGGTGTTCTTCGTTTTTAAAAAGTGGTGATGCCGGCGCGGGGGCCGGAAATCCGAAGCACTAAGCTCGAAATCCTAAACAAATACCAAGCAGTAAAATCCAAAATACAAAAGAAGACAGGCTTATACCTTGGAAAACTAGAGGCAGAAGCGGAGATTTTGATTATTTTAAATCGCTCAAATCTGTGTTAATATATCATTTAAGAATGTGGGGATGCTATGGCCAAGGCGGAGAAGTTAAAAACTTACCGGAAAAAGCGGGATTTCACGAAGACGGCTGAGCCGGCGGGGCATAAGGTTAAGCCGTCAACAACGGGGCGGCAGTTTGTGATCCAGGAACATGCGGCTTCGAGGCTGCACTGGGATTTTCGGCTGGAGATCGAGGGCGTGCTGGTATCGTGGGCTGTTCCAAAAGGGCCGTCGATGGACCCGAAGGAAAAGCGGCTGGCGGTGCAGACGGAAGACCATCCGCTTGATTACGCCTCGTTCGAGGGAACGATACCGCTTGGTGAATACGGCGGGGGGACGGTGATGGTGTGGGACAGGGGTAAGTATTACAATCTTAAGGTCGAGGCTGATGGGTCGGAGGTTTCGATGGCCCAGAGCCTGAAAAACGGCCGAATTGAGATATGGCTTGAAGGTAAAAAGCTGCGGGGGTCATTTGCACTTATTAAAACGCGTCTTGCGGGAAAACAACCGCAGTGGCTGCTTATAAAGACAAAGGATGCGCTGGCCAAGCCCGGTTCGGATATACTTGAAGAGAAGCCTAAGTCTGCTATGACGGGGCGGAGCATGGAAGAGATTACGCTCGACTCAATGAAAACATGATCGTGAAAGGGGGGCGGGATGTTCGGTAAAACCATAACGCTGTTCAAAATGTTTGGTTTCGCGGTGCGGATCGATATCAGCTGGATCGTGATCGCGGTGCTTATAACGTGGTCGCTTGCGAAAGGGCTGTTTCCGACATATTATCCGCCTGCGGAAAATCCGCAATTCACAACTTCGACGTACTGGCTTATGGGTATAGGCGGCATGGCGGGGCTGTTTGTTTCGATAGTATTTCATGAGCTATGCCATTCGCTTGTCGCCAAGCGGTATGGGCTGCCGATGAAGGGGATAACGCTGTTTATCTTCGGGGGCGTGGCGGAAATGTCTGAGGAGCCACCAAGCCCGAAGGCGGAATTTCTTATGGCGATTGCAGGGCCGGCTTCGAGCGTTGGGCTGGCGGTATTGTTTTACATTGTTTCTATCGCCGCGAGACAATACACTTGGCCTAGTTATGTAGGGGCGGTTTTTGGGTATCTTGCGATAATAAATTTGGTGCTGGTGGTATTTAACATGCTGCCGGGGTTTCCGCTGGATGGCGGGCGTGTGCTGAGGTCGATACTGTGGTATTGGAAAGGCAACATCCGGTGGGCTACCAAGGTCGCTTCGGGATTTGGTTCGAGTTTGGGGATTATGCTGATTGTATTGGGAGTTCTTTCAGTTATAAGTTCGAACTTTATCGGGGGAATGTGGTATTTTTTGATCGGACTTTTTCTTAAGAACGCGGCTAACATGTCATACCAGCAGATAATTATTCGTGAGAGCCTGGGGGGCTGGCCGGTTACCAAGTTCATGAAGCGTGATGTAATTACAGTTGAACCTGATATGACGGTGGAGGACATGGTCGATAAGGTGATCTATAAGTACCATCATAACATGTACCCCGTGGTGAGCGGAGGCAGACTTGTCGGGTGTGTGTCTGTTAAGAATGTTCGTTCGATACCGCGGGGGGATTGGCCTATAAAGACAGTTCGGGATATAGCCCAGCAGTGCGGTGAAACAAATACAGTCAGTCCTCAAATCGATGCCATGGCGGCACTGGGTAAAATGAACGAGCTCCAGGTGTCGCGGCTTATGGTGGTCGATGGCGGCAGGCTGGCGGGGATCATTTCTCTGCGGGATATGCTTAAATTTCTTTCGATGAAGACCGAACTTGAGGAAAGCTGAGAAAGTAAATAGCGATAGATTACTCTTGCAATAGTGCCGTTTGGAATGTAAAGTAGTCGAAAATTTGCCCCGTAAGAGGTATTGTTTTTTGGGCAAATAGGTTAAATTCAGTAATTGATATAGTTACTGGGGAATAGTGTAATGGTAGCACAACTGCCTCTGGAGCAGTTAGTCTAGGTCCGAATCCTGGTTCCCCAATTTCTTTCTACCTCATTTCAGCTTGGTGCTGCTTGACAAAATTCCCTGAATTTGCGATATTGAGGCACTTATTACTTTTTTAGGATCGGCGTAATGAAAGCAACTGATATGAAGAAGGGCCAGGCCATAAAGGTCGAAGGCAAACTGTACACCATAGTAGATTTTGAACATGTCAAGCTCGGCAAGGGCGGGGCGGTCTATCAGATGAAGATCAAGGGCATAATGGATGGCCTTACGCAGAATTTGCGGGTCCGTTCTGAGGAAAACCTTGAAGAAGTGGAGCTTCAGAAAAAGCCTTACGAGTACTTATATTCGCAAGGAGGCGAGCATGTACTAATGGACCTGGAGACGTTTGACCAGATAACATTAGACGATGATGCCTTCGGGGATGGTAAAAAATATCTTAAGCCAAACATGCAGGTCGTTTTAGACCTTTTTGAAGACAAGCCGATTATCGTTTCGCTGCCGAATACGGTTGATCTGAAAGTTGTCGATACGATGCCGGAAATCAAGGGGGCGACCGCGCAGGCGCAGACAAAACCCGCGACGCTGGAAACTGGTGCTGTGGTGCAAGTGCCTGCGTTTGTTAAACTTGGAGAATTGATCCGGGTGGATACGCGCACGGGGCTTTATGTTACGCGGGTTAAGGAATAGGCGAACAGTTAGCGTACAAACCTGTGAGCAAGGGGGGTAAGCGGGGGAGGATTGCGTTGCAATTGGGGGGCAAATGGCTTAATCTTATGCCCAATAATGATCAGTTTTAAGTCTATAATTAGCGGGTCGAGCGGAAATTGCCTGCTTGTGTGGTCGGGGACTACGCGGGTGATGATAGATTGCGGGATACATTCCGTCAAGCGATGCAAGGAACTGCTGGCGGGGCACCTGGGGGAGAATTTCGAGCTGGATTCGCTGCTTGTTTCGCATACGCACAGTGATCATATTAATTATTCGGCGCTGAGGTGGGCACAGGAATACGGGATTCAGGTGCGGGTGCATGAAAAATGCATCCATCAGCTTGCGGAAAAACATTTTAACGGGTACAACTTCGGCGAATTGCGGCTTGAGATGTTTGTAAACGTGGCGTTTACGATAGGGGATATGGTGATAACGCCGGTGGAGCTGAGGCATGAGCCATTGCATCCGACTTATGGTTTTGTGATAGAGTCGCTTGCGGGCGGGGGGCGGATATTCGCGGCGACGGATTTTACAACCGGCACGCATATAGATATGCATATGGCAGAGGCGGATATAATATTCATCGAGGCAAATCACGATCTTAAACTTTTGGCAAAGCATCCGAATTACGCGAGCAGGTTTCATATGCCCAACGGGAGGACGGCGGAGATGCTGTTCAATATGCGGCTGGGACGCAGAGTTGCGCCAAAGGCGGTGATGCTGGGGCATTTGAGCCATCAGAGGAATACGGAGGAGTTAGCTATCGGGGCGGTGCGGGGGGCGTTTGAGAATTTCGGTAAAGAAATTGATTTCAAACTTTGTGCGGCCGGTCGGTATCAGGCTTCTGAAGTGATGGTTGCAGAATAAAACTGTTGCGCGTGCGGGTTCCGAGTTGTGAGTTAATGCAATTTGGATTGCGTAGGGGTGGTTCGGGGTTTATAATCGCGAGTTTACGGGCTTTGCCTTGCGGGCGGGTCTGATGTTTAAGCATGAAAGGATTCTTAGATGAAGCATGATGTCAAGGACATGAAACTTGCCGGGATAGGCAAAAAGCGTATTATGTGGGCTGATGGCGATATGCCGGTGCTTGCGCAAATACGTGAGCGGTTTGAAAAGACAAAGCCGCTGAAAGGCAAGAGCGTGGCGTGCTGTCTGCATGTGACTGCGGAGACGGCCAACCTGGTTCGAACTCTCAAGGCGGGCGGGGCGGATGTTTGTCTGTGTGCATCGAATCCGCTGTCGACGCAGGATAATGTGGCGGCATCGCTTGTGAAGGATTTCGGCATACCGGTTTTCGCCATTTGCGGCGAGGATCGCAATACATATTATAAGCATCTCAACCAGGCGCTTGACGCAAAGCCTGTTATCACGATGGACGATGGGGCTGATCTTGTGAACGTGCTGCATACCAGCAGGCCAAAGGACGCAGCGCGGATCATTGGTTCAATGGAAGAGACGACGACGGGTGTAATTCGGCTTCGCGCGATGGCGAATGCCGGGATACTAAAGTTCCCGGTTGTGGCGGTCAATGACGCGCAGACGAAGTATATGTTCGATAACCGTTATGGCACGGGGCAATCGACAGTCGATGGTATCATCCGGGCGACGGATTTTCTGATGGCGGGCAAGAAGGTTGTTGTTGCCGGTTACGGGTGGTGCGGCAGAGGTTTTGCGAGCAGGGCACGCGGAATGGGCGCGATCGTTATAGTAACAGAAGTTGACCCGATCAAGGCGCTCGAGGCCACGATGGACGGCTTTGCGGTTATGCCGATGTCGCAGGCGGCACCGATAGGCGACTTGTTTGTGACGCTTACGGGTAACAAGCATGTTATTCGGCCGGAGCATTTTAAGAAGATGCACGACGGTGCGATAGTGGCGAATTCGGGGCATTTTGATATCGAGATCGATGTCAAGGGTCTCAAGAAGATAGCGAAGAAGGTTAACAAGGGCGTGAG
Source organism: Planctomycetes bacterium GWF2_50_10 (assembly GCA_001824635.1). Taxonomy (GTDB): domain Bacteria; phylum Planctomycetota; class Phycisphaerae; order Sedimentisphaerales; family GWF2-50-10; genus GWF2-50-10. Next base: position 5,655 of record MHYB01000064.1, on the reverse strand, counting down.
ACGGTGCGTGGATGAATTCGTCGTTGGCAAGAAGAGCATCTACCTGCTGGCGGAAGGTCGTCTGATCAACCTGGCGGCGGCAGAAGGGCATCCAGCGTCGGTGATGGATATGTCGTTCGCGACACAGGCGATGGCGACGGAGTTTGTGGTCAAGAACGCAAAGAAGCTCAAGCCCGCGGTTTACAATGTGCCGATTGAGATAGAGAAATGGATATCGACGGCAAAGCTTAAGTCGATGTCGATCGATATCGATAAGATGACGGCGGACCAGGTGAAGTATCTTTCTTCAAGCGGAGAAGGCACATAGGAATTTACTATTTATTAATTACGATTTACTATTGAAGGGGCCGCAGGAGCGGCATGACTTCAAGTAGGTTTTAACGAACATAGAACCCTGAGGCTTTTCGACTTTGGGGTTTTTTGTTGCAGGGAGAGGAACGTAAATAAAAATCTTGTTTAGTTCGGGGGGCGGGGTAAGTTTTATGTATGATGATAAAAATTAGCAAACAGATGTGGTTACTGGCGGTTTTGGTGGTGATGCTGGGGGCGGGGTCTTGCGCGATTATGCCCAAAAC
>MHYB01000064.1:253-5057 GCA_001824635.1 Planctomycetes bacterium GWF2_50_10 | reverse complement strand
CGAGCGGGTTGTAGCGGCGGGGGCGAATGAATTTACATGGTTTATGGACTTCGACGCGATGGGGCAGGATGTAGTTAAGCGATTGTTGGAGCGAGGGTATATAATTAAAGATTCGCGGGAGCTGGCGAAACAAGCGGATTCAAGTGTAATTGATACCGAGCGGCACAAGGGCGGCTACCTTGTGAGCATACAGACTCATGCGGTAAAACCCGGTAGGGTACTTGTTATATATGAAGCTTATCACGGGCCTGGTGCGGCTTTTGGCGGAAATTTGATCATGGAATGGACGGGCGGCAAATGGCAGGTGAGCGGCGAAGGGTATAAGGCGTGGAAATCATAATTCAAACTGACCGATGGTTAGTTTGAAATGGCAAAAGGCAAATTTCAAATTGCAAAAGTGCGGGTCGCTGCGCGATGCTGATTTTTGCGGATACCCGCGCGGGCATGACAAGGCACTTTCGGTAAGATCAAGAAAGGACACGGCCTAGCTGCGCTAGACCGTGCCACAAAAACTTTTTTGCGTCAGGGGGTTACTCTTCTTCTTCCTCGACTTCGTGTTTATACTGCGAGACGACTTGCTGCTGGACGTTTGGTGGAACAGGCTCGTAGTGTGAGAGTTCCATGGAATAAGATCCCTGGCCGGCGGTGACGGATTTGAGCTGGCTGTTATACTGGGCCACTTCGGAAAGCGGTACCTGGGCTTTTATTACCATGAGATTGCCGGCGAGGACTTCCTGTCCCTGGACGCGTCCGCGACGGCTTGACAGATCGCCTGTAATAGCGCCGACGTACTCGGGCGGGATCGTTATCTCAATATGGACGATCGGTTCGAGAAGGACGGGCTTGGCCTTGGAGACGGCCTCTTTAAAAGCACCTTTTCCGGCTGCGCGGAATGCGACTTCCTTGGAATCAACGGGGTGATGTTTGCCGTCATAGACCGAAACTTTTACATCCTGAAGCGGAAAGCCGGCAACGATGCCTCGTTCCATGACGTCATTTATACCCTTGATGATCGGGGCCTCAAACTGCCCTGGGATGGAGCCGCCGAAGATATCCCAACTGAACTGAAGCGATGGCTCCGAATTCCGCTCGGCAGGTTCGACACGGAGATATACCTCACCGAACTGGCCTGCGCCGCCGGTCTGCTTTCTATGCTTGTAGTGGCCTTCGGCTTTTGCCGTGATGGTTTCGCGATATGGTATCTTGGGCGGCTTGGTGTTTACGGTAAGCTTGTACTGGTGCTCTATTTTGGCGAGAATGACGCGAAGGTGGAGATCTCCGAGGCCGGAGATAACGAGTTCCTTGGTCTGGTGATCGTGCGTGACCTTGAAGCAGGAGTCGGCCTGCATGAGCTTATCGAGTGCGCTTCCGATCTTCACTTCATCGCCGCGTGCTGCTGGTTCGAGGGCCAGCGAGTACATCGGGCTTGGCAGACGGAGCATTTCAAATTTGCCGGTTATATGGCCATCGCCGATGAAGTCTCCGACATGGAGTTCCTCAACTTTGGAGAGAGTAATTATATCGCCGGCGACTGCTTTATCGATCTCCTTGTGCTCGATTCCCTGCGACCTGAATATGTGGCCGGGTCGGATACCTTTTTTGTCATCGTTTTTAACGAGGTTCGTATCTGATTTGAGCGTGCCGCTGAAGACGCGGATAGATGAATACTTCATGTTTGAGCGAGGATCAAAAGCTGTGGAGAAGACCAGGCCTGTAAGTGGTGCGGCGGGGTCTGCCTTGATCTCGATGTTTTTATCGCCCTGTTTGAGTTTTGCTGGTTTTGCCTGGAGCGGAGACGGGGCGTATTTTGCGATATAGTCGAGGAGTTCGAGGACGCCGATTTCCTTGCGGGCGGCAGTGAAGACAATAGGAACAACGGTGCCTGCGACGAGTGCTTTTACAAATGCGCCTGTGATCTGGTCGTTTGTAATTGTCTCGCCGGAGAGATATTTTTCCATCAGGGCGTCGTCGGCTTCGACGATGCTTTCGACAAGCTGGGTGTGGGCATCGGCAACGTCCATGATGGGACTTGAGCCTTTGTCATTGAGGAGGCAGTCTATTATGCTCTTATCGGCGGCGGGCAGATTGAGGCAGCGGCACTGGGAGCCGAATGTTTCCTGAATATTGGAGAGCAGTTCGGAGAGATCGATATTCTCGGCATCGATCTTATTTATGCAGATAAATCGCGAAAGCCCGGCGTTTGTTGCGGCTTCGAAGAGCTTGCGGGTGTTGAGTTCAATGCCCGAAGCGGCGGAGACGACAACTACGGCTGTTTCGCAAGCTGGGATCGAAAGCAGGGCCGGTCCGATGAAATCGGGATAGCCGGGCGTATCGATAATATTCAAGTGTTTGCCGGAAACCGAGGTGTTTACAATGCTTGCATATACGGAGCACTGGCGGCTTTTTTCTTCATCATCATAATCGGAGACGGTGTTTTTTTCTTCCACTGTTCCGAGCCGGGTGATGAGGCCGGTTTTATGCAGAATTGATTCGGTAAGACTTGTTTTACCCGCGGCACCATGGCCGAGCAGGACGACGTTGCGGATGTTATTGGTTTCAGCCACTTACGAAGACCTCCTTTAAAACAGTATTCTATGATTCTGTTCTTCGAGAACCCGTATAATATCCGAGTATTAGGGTATCGGCAAGCAATTAAATTGAGTCGGTCAGGTGTTTTTTTTGGGGGGGGCAAATCAGGGGTGTTGTTGCGCGTTGCGAGTTACGCGTTGCGGGTTAGAAGATCATGGCTTATGAGCGTTCGATTTTAGATGAACGCTCGGTTGCCAGAGGGGTGTTGCAAATTATTTTTGCTGTCAGTCAAGCCATGGCCAGGCATATGGGCAATAATTCATCCAAAGGCTGGCGAGATGTGAGAAATCCACAAAATCAACACGGCTCTCGCGTGGGAGCTTTATGAAATCCGAGTCAAGATATAAGGGGTAAGGCGATACCATGAGCCATTGGGCGGAGAAGGATGCGAGGTCGTTTAGATCTACACGGCAGGAGGTTATCCATGAGGTTTTGACTTTATAGGCGATGGGGGCTGTAGAGGCAAAGTGGATCCAGCCGATGTTTTCACCCCATGCCCAGCCGGTGAAATTTCCGCTATGGTCGATGCGGACGCGGTATTCGTCAATATTGTCGCCGGGGACGGCGGGGTTGAAATTTATCCATCCGACGTTTTCGCCCCAGGCGTAGCCGGAGAGTTCGCCGAGGCCATTATTGAGTACCATGTTTTTGGAAGTTTTTAAACGGACCCAGCCGATGTTTTCTGCCCAGAGGTCGCCTTCGAGGCGGTCGCTATATACTGTTACGCCAAGGCCTTGAGAGGGTTTGAAATTGAGCCAGCCGACGTTTTCGGCGTAGGCGTGTTTATAGGTGGCATCAATGTTCTGAGCCATCACGGCGGATGAGATCGCAATTAAAATAAATAGTGATATTTTCATGTGAATCTCTAAAAGCCGAAGTTGGCCCATGCAGAGGCAGTGCCCGGGTTGCTTGTTGCGGGAGCAACACTTCCGGAACTTACGCTGTAATTGCCGGATAGATTTCCTTTGGCGAAATTCCTTACAACAACATTCGAAGAAGAGGAACTGATGTAGAAGCCATATGCGGTGTTATTATTGCAGGTATTTGATTCGATTCGGCAGCCGGTGCCTGTTACGAACATTCCGGAAGCTTGGTTGGAACTGCAATTATTATTTATCGCTGTGCTGTTGTTTATGTACATACCATGATCCGCGTTATTCAGGGCGGCGCAGCTTTCGACTATGGAGCCAGCATCAACTCGCAGTCCGTAATCGCCGTTGTCGACGGTTACACAGTTTTTTATGATGGACGTATTGGATGTCACGATCCCAGCATCGCCGCAGTTTTTGACGGAGCAGTCGGAAATGATGGCTCTATCCTGCGTCTTAATTCCTATGTAGTTGCAATCGGAAACGACGCAGTTGGTGATGATTGCCTGGCCGGTGGCGGAAATAGCAGAATAATTGGAACTGTCCCGGCAATTTGCGATAATGCATTTTTGTACTATGGCGTTATTTCCGACAGATATGGCGGAGCGGCCGGTATTGCTGAATGAAAGGTTTTCAATTCGGCAGTTGTTCGAGTCACCGAGGTAAAGTCCATTTGCGTACCAGTTCACGAATATTCCGTTTTTGATAGTAATGTTTTTGCGTTTAGCAGCTGATATTGCGTGTGTGACGACTTTGTTGCCATCTAGTGTGAAACCTTTTAGGTCGATGGTTACGTTATCGGCGTTTATGGAAACGCCATTGAGGCTATTGGGTATGGTAAGGTTTGCAGTGAAGTAATAAGATCCTGATGTACTAATAGTGTATGGCAGGGAGCTGATAGCAGTCCCCGGTTCTATTTCGGAGAGGGGTTTCATTGTTGAGCCTGGGGCGGCGGTGGGTTCCAAATTGCCGGCGAAAAGCGGGGTTGAAATCAGGCAAAGGGCGGCGATCAATATAAAATTAAACTTAGCCATATTGTTCTCCTTTAGGCACTCCATAAAACGGCAGATTGCCGAGTATTATACATTTTGGGGTAGTCAGAATCAAGTTTCTTGTTTATTACCGGTCTTTTTGGGGTAGTAAACGGGCATTATTGGAGAAATTTGAAAGTTATTTTTGAGGTATGCATCACGGGAAATACTTGTGTCGGCAACTTGTGGCATAGTTTTGGTGCGGTACTTTGTTGTTATTATCCAACCAGTCGTCTCAGCTTTTTGGGACGAATGGGCTAAGCTGGCGGAGGCGGGCGACGATGGCGGGCATGTTGTCGATTACGACCTGGATGT
>MHYB01000064.1:0-243 GCA_001824635.1 Planctomycetes bacterium GWF2_50_10 | reverse complement strand
TGTGTAACGTGAGAGGCTAAAACGGATCGAGCCGTGGGCGGCGGTGAATGGTATGCCCATTGCGCGCATTACATGCGAGGGTTCCAGCGAGCCGGAGGTGCAGGCTGATCCGGAAGAGGCGCAGACTCCCAGTGCGTCGAGAAGAAGGAGGATGGCTTCGCCTTCGATATATTCGAAGCTTATGTTGGAGGTGTTTGGGAGGCGGCTTGCCTTATCGCCGTTGAGGCGGCAATCGGGGCAGGA
>MHYB01000063.1:10667-34302 GCA_001824635.1 Planctomycetes bacterium GWF2_50_10 | reverse complement strand
GAATCTGTTGATTTTATTGCCGCCAGAATGGGCTGGAATTTGGATCGAAATGAAGAAAGCCTTGAGCCGATTATCGCAGATACTGATATTCACAGCGGCTACAAACCCATTCTAAAAGGCATGGCACGCGGAGTGTATCAGTCAGGGCGAGGCTTTGTAGGCAGCAGGGAAGTAATTACGCTCGAATTCAGGGCTGCCGTCGGTGAGCCGCAATCCTATGATCGTATCATGGTCAATGGAATTCCAAATATTGATTCTACCATTGCCGGAGGCGTAAATGGTGACATTGCAACCTGTGCAATAACACTCAATGCAGTAAAATCGATACTGTCCGCCACTCCGGGCCTCAAAACAATGGGTGAAATGGGTGTAGCGACATATTTTTCAGCCGTGTAATAGATTACTTCCGCCGCACAAAGAAAAATGCTGAATTTAAAACAGCCAGCAATGGATATGGCGGTAAGTCGTGTTGTTGACGATCGAGGCGCGAGGTTTTCTGGCCGTAAATTTAATTTTAATTAAAACTCAATATGGGATATAATGTATACATTCATTAAAGGGTCGTATGTCCAGCAAAGTTCGAATCTACAAGGAATCTGAACCGATTACAATGTGTGGATTTGGTTATGATAATCCTAATCCAATAACCGAACTCCTGGGCAGCAATAATGAAACAAAATCAATCTATCCTTATCCGTTACATAATTACCATCTCAGAGACAAGCGATTGTGTCAAGTTGACCTTATTGTAATAGAAAATGAGTTTCTGCGGGTGGCGTTTGCCCCCGAACTTGGCGGACGAATCTGGTCGGCTTATGACAAAACAGCGCAACAGGAAATGTTCCTTCACAATAATTCGTTCAAATCTTACATGGCAGGTTGTGGCGGCGCATACATTGCAGCAGGAATGGAACTGAATTATCCAAATGCTCATTCTATAACCAACTGCATGCCGCGCAAGGTTACCACATTTGAGCATGAAGACGGTAGCGCGACTGTCAGAATCAGCGAACTTGAGATGGTTTACAGGACGCAGTGGCAGATATCATTTACTTTACGTCCCAACGAAGCACGCCTGCTGCAGCATGTGATGTTTTATAACCGCAGCCACCTGCCTGGAAGATATCGTTACTGGTGCAATGCATCAGCCCCGCTTTCAGATGATTTTAAATTTATTTACCCTGAAAAAATGGCTTCAGAGCACGGCGGAAGCAATGTTTTCACCTGGCCAAATTACCTGGGAAACGATTGGTCTCAATATAAAAACGATCATGAAATATTAGGTCTGTACTATCTCGAAGCAAAAGACGATTTCTTCGGCTACTATGACCGCTCTCGCGATTTCGGAATTGTACATCATGCCGACCGGCATCAGGTACCTGGCAAAAAATTGTGGACCTGGGGTCAAACAAAAGCTCAGCAACAGCGTGTAGCTTTTCTCAGTGAGGGCCTGGGCAAATATGGTGAAACTCAAAGTGGCAGGCCTGTGAATCAGGAGCATTTTGAATTTTTGATGCCCCAGGAATTGATACATTGGGACGAGGTATGGTATCCTGTCAGCAATATTGGCAATTTCATACAGGCAACCGACAACTTCGCAGTGGCTTTGGAAGAATTGCGTAATAATAAAGTATCGTTAAACATATGCGCTTGTGCCCCGGTTAATAAGCTTAAGGCAAGAGTGCTGTCGGGCAATCGCCAACTTGCGGAATTTCCAATCAGGCTTGCAACTCGGGAATTGTTTTCAAAAAAAATCGAATTACAAAAGACGTCAGCGGATGAATTACTGATTCAATTCATTACCGAAACAGGTGCTGTCCTCGAAGAGGCGTCACTAAAAGGACGTGGTGAATATAAAATGCGTTCTGAAATCCGTGAAGAACCTGTTCACGATATTCGAAGTAGTTATTCTCTGTACCTCAATGGCGCTTTTCAGGATATGTGTGGTAATGTCGAAAAAGCCGCGTCGTTTTACAAGAAGTCCATAGAACGTGACGCCTTAAATCCTGAACCTTTGCGGAATTTAGCAACAATCTATCTTAATAATGGAAACACTTCTGAAGCGACAAAGCTTTTGCAGAAAGCACTCGATTATAACAAATGGGATGGTTTCGCAAGGTATCTGCTGGGGTACGCATATTTTCTGGATGGCAAAATAAACGACAGCAATGATTTGGCGTCAACTTCTGCGGGTATGTACGGCCAGGTGCTAAATGGCAATGTGCTCGCTGCCGAGTCGTTTGGTCGGCTGGGATTGTACAACAAGGCTTTAAAACACCTCGATTCCGCAATCGAGCACGCCCAACTTAACCCTAAACTCCGTGCTCTAAAATCGGCAGTTCTCAGGAAACTTGGTCGAAAAGCAGATTCAGTTAAAGAAATCCAGGCTCTGAAGATTGCCGGTGTGGATGATATATTAATCCATACTGAACAATTCTTCCTTGGCAATTCACAAAGCTTGAAAAATGTAAACGCTCTTGTCTCAGAATTATATTATGACTCATTCAGGTTTATAGAAGCCGCTCTGGATTATATTGCTATTGGCTTGTATGCAGAAGCTGAAGAGCTGACTTCGATCGCAATCAAGTCAGGACTGAAACTTTGCCGGCTGCCGATTCATTATAATTTGGAGAAGTGCCCCAGGAAATATCAAAGACAATATGTAAGCCCATTCCTCTTTTTGGTCCGGGGATATGCTCGTAAACTGCAGAATAAAGTCGATGAAGCTGTTTCTGATTACAAGAAAGCAGATACGGCCCAGTATTATGTATTTGCCAACAGGCCGGAACTGGAGCGCATTCTGTGGGATTCTATCGCTTCGATCAAGGGAAGTGGCGCGTTTGAATATTATCTCGGCACGTACCTGATGAGCAAAAAACGATATGATGAATCTGTTATGATGTTTGAGAAAGCTCAGCAGAAGGGCCTCAAATTCAGCGTACTGTTCAGAAATCTCGCTGCATTGAATTGGAAACATTGCAACAATACCAACGCAGCCGAAATGTATTATAAAAAAGCAATCGCTTTGGATAACGACCCCAATCTTTACCTGGAGCTGGTATCCCTATACGAAGTTACGAAAGAAGCTGCAAAACGCCGGAAGACCATCATGTCCATTCCGGAGGAATTTAAACGGACCTCGCCGATGATGGATGTTGTCGGACCCGTCCTGGATCTGCTGGCCGAAACAGGCGACCCGCAAAAATATAACGAATTTGCAAGCCAGGTTTCTCTTTGTGAATGGGAAGGCTTAGGTAAGGGAATTTACACCGCTACAAAAGTTAAATTGGGAAAAACTCTCTTTGACAAGGGCAAATATCTAGAGGCTTACAATGAATTTAAGAGTGCAACAGAGTTTCCCAAAAATTTTGGTACGTCAGTCTGGTATGTTGAACCCATATTAGTTCGTAACGAGTATTTGAAAGCAAAATGTCTCAAAGAGCTTGGAAATACAGCCGAAGCATCCCAGATTTTACAAAATATTGTCAGCACGAATTACACGGTGTGGTATTTCGAGTCGTGGCGCGAAGATGTAAATAAGATCAGGTTCTACCAGGCGATGGCGCTTCAAGATGTCGGACGTGTCAGCGAGGCGAATATGGTTATGGATGGCGTTAATTTCTATCGTCAGAGTCGAGGTCTGATTCCGCTTATGTTCAATCTAAACAGCGAACAACTGTTTGCAACCGCTGATTCCAACTGTGCTGAACAAAAGATCCATCAGGGACCCGAGATATGAAATCTGCCGGCGTTTTTCGGCGTGCTTAACTTTGAATGATTCAGGAGAACATATGAAAATAGGAATTATTGGAAGCGAGAATTCACATTCACTTGCTATCGCTAAAACCATCAACATTGAAAAAAAGATAAAAAACTGCAGTGTGGAGTTTTTGTGGGGTGAAACAAAAAAACTGGCACAGACTGTTGCAAAAGCTGGGAAAATACCGAATATTGTCAAAGATACTTCCGAAATGGTGGGTAAGGTCGACGCCTTGATCGTGGATCACCGCCACCCGAAGTACCATCTTGAGGCGGCACTTCCTTTTATTAAAAAGGGCATTCCTGTTTTTGTCGATAAGCCCTTGTGCTTTAATTCTGATAAAGGTGAAAAGTTTCTTCGATTAGCGAAAGAGACCGGATCACCTGTTACCAGCTTTAGTATTGTTCCTAAACAAAAAACATTCAGGCAATTTATTTTAAAGAAGAACAGGATTGGACGAGTTTTAGCGGGAGCAACATATGGACAATGCGATGTTGACAGTCCATATGGAGGTATTTTTTTCTATGGGCTTCATCAAGTTGAAATGGCTCTCCAGGCATTTGGCTTTAATGTTGACCGGGTTTTCGTTTCCAGGAATCCAAATGGAGCAACAGGGCAACTGATTTACTCAGATAACAAAATAATAACGCTAAACTTCATAAAAGAGGGTTGCTCCTGCTTCTCGATTGGTGCCGTCGGTGAGAAAGGTTCTATATGTGGGAACATAACTTTTGATTCCAATCCATATTTGAAAGGCATCGAAACTTTCACGCGAATGTTTAAGACGAGGCAAGAACCCCAAATCCATGAAGAGCTTCTGGTCCCCGTAAAAATTCTCGAAGCATTGGCACGCTCATTAAAGAGCCATAAAGCGGAAAGAGTTGGTTAAAATGATAATCGATGTTCATGCACATGTGTATTCTGATCCGAAAATTTGTTCGCTTTTCGGAACGAAACCATTTCTGTCGGCACAACAGCAAATCAGCATAATGGATTCTAAAGGGGTCGATAAGGCTGTAATTCTGCCGCTCAATAATGCTGAAGCACCTGCGGAACATCAAAGCATAGGTGAGGTATTGTCAATTTGTGAAAAGTATCCAGGCAGATTCATCCCGTTCTGTAACATCGATCCACGATTACCGGCAAGGCCGGACTTGATTTGTGCCGATATGTTTTTGAAATTACTTCAACAGTACAAAAATTTGGGCTGTAAGGGGCTTGGCGAAATGGCATGCCGTGTTTTTTGGAATGATCCCAGTTTATTGGCCTTATTGGAAGCCTGCAGCATTGTCGGATTCCCTGTTCTTTTTCACACGACAACTCCGGATAATAACTCCTATGGTGTTCTGGATTTCATGAATTTACCATATTTGGAATTTGTGCTGAAAAAATTTCCAAATTTAAAGTTGATAGGCCACAGCCAGGCTTTCTGGAGCGAAATAAGCGGCGACTTAAAATGGGAAGATAAAAATTCATATCCCCTAGGCAAAGTCATGCCTGGCGGTGCTATAATCAGGTTATTGCGCGATTATCCAAATCTGTACGCTGATATTTCAGCGGGCAGCGGCCTTAATGCCCTCTCACGAGATCCAGAGCATGCTTGGTCATTTATTGATGAGTTCCAGGACCGCTTGCTTTTAGGCATGGATTATTGTGCAATTGATAATGACATGCAGCACATCGAGTGGTTAACGGATGCCCATAATCGGGGCAAAATAACACCTTCGGCGTATAACAAAATCACATCTGGAAATGCATCCAGAATTTTAAACTTGTTTTCAAATTGAGTTTCTTTTATTAAAATCTATTTTTAACAGGAAAATAATTATGGAACGGTTGGCAATAGACGGCGGTAAACCAGTTTTCGAAAGGCCTTTGCCTGCTCGCAATCTTATAGGCGAAGATGAAAAGCTTGCTGTTATGCATCTGTTTGATGATGCTATTAAATCTGGGGAGGCGTTTGGATATAACGGGCCTGCAGAAAAGCAATATGAAAAGGATTTTGTTGATTTCATGCAGGGGGGCTTTGCCGACGGCGTCAATTCGGGCACCAATGCCGTGTTTTGTGCTTTGGGATCTCTGCAACTGGATGCATTGTCGGAAGTCATAGTGCCGCCGATTACCGATAATGGGGGCGTAACGCCGGTTGTATTTGTCGGCTGTGTGCCGGTTATGGCTGATAGTGATCCACGCAGTTACAATGTTTGTGCTGATGAAATCAGACCTTTAATAAATGAACGTACACGAGCCATTCTGGTTGCCCACATAGGCGGAGAGCCCGTTGACATGGACCCGATAGTCTCTCTGGCCCGGGAGCATAATTTATATTTGGTTGAGGATTGCTCCCAGTCACACGCCGCAAAATACAAAGGTAAAATGGTCGGGACTTTCGGAGACGTTGCCGCTTTTTCAACAATGTTCGGCAAGCACCATTGTACCGGTGGGCAGGGCGGTGTTGTTTACACCCGCAATGAACAGCTTTATTGGCAGGGCAAGCGCTTTGCTGATCGTGGCAAACCGTTTAATTTGTCTGCTGAAAACAATGTTGTCGCCGGCCTGAATTGCAATTTGAACGATCTTTCAGCCTGCATCGGCAGCGTGCAAATTAAGAAACTTCCCTGGATTATTGAGAAAAGGCGGAAATTGGCCGGTGTTATTAAGGAAGGCCTCAAGAGATCCAAGGCTGTTTCAATGGGCTGGCAGGTGCCGGATACTGAAAGTTCATACTGGTTTATTCGATTGAAATTGGATTCAAATGCAATTCGTGTTGATAAACAGACTTTTTGCAAGGCACTGCAGGCAGAAGGCGTCATGGTTGATCCGCACTATAACCATGTACCTTGTACGTTCCCGTGGTTCCAAAATAAGGCCGTTTTCGGTAAGAGCGGATTCCCATGGAACTGCTCAGATTATAAAGGCCCAAGGAATCCTTCTTTTAAAATGAAAAATACTTGTGACGTAGTTGAGGCTCATTTTATTATGCATTTATTTGAAAGTTGGAGCGAATCAGAGATTAATAATATTCTTACTGCTCTAAACAAAGTTGAAGCGGCTTATCTAAAATAAAGGTACAGAGCTCTTTCAAATGACTTTGGATCGTAACTGATACTAAGTCAAGGTTTTGGCAGAGCAATACAGTGCAAGGTTTAAGACACCTAGGGTGCTTGCATGTGCCCTGAAGATATTGGCAACGCTGTTGCGTTTGCTTCGATAAAATCCGCCGCAGAGCACGGAATTGTAAAAATGAAATGAGGTTTAGTGCAGCATGAAAAAGGATAAGATAGGAATCGGTTTTGTCGGTGCTGGCTGGATGGGTTCCGTTCAGCTTAAACGGCTAACCGAACGTAATGATATTCAAATACTGGCACTGCTTGAGCCGAATAAGCAACGAGGAGCCGAAGTACTTAAGAACCTTGGCCTTTCTGAATCGCTGCTGGTCTCTGAATATGACCAGATCGTAAACAATCCGCAAATTGACGCAGTCTGGCTGGTAAGCCCGAACAGTTTCCATGGCCCGCAGTCAATTGCCGCGATGAAAGCAGGAAAGCATGTTTTCAGCGAAAAACCCTGTGCGACGACATTCGACGATTTTCTTCAGCAGATCGAGCTTGAAAAGGCCAACCCGAATCTGATCACGTTTGTCGATTACATTCTTTATTTCGATTCCATGGAGCAGCATCTTCGCGAAATGATCGCTGCCCGTGAATTCGGGGACATTACCCAGATACAAATCAATTATCGCCATCCGGTCAACATTGCCGGCGACAAGGCCTGGAAGTTGAACAAATCAATTATGGGCGATGCCATAGGGATGGGAATAAATCATTCAATTTCGGTAATGGTCTATGCTATGGAAAGCCAGGCCAAGCCAATTTCAGTATTTGCCAAAAGCCTGGCTGCGAAGGTGCGCGGTTTTGAAGCTGACCCGATCTGGAATATTATGATTGGCTTCGATAATGGTGCAACCGGCTTCTGCTTCGGGAATATCGATAACGGCAACGGCTATGATGCCTACCACAATATTTACGGAACTGAGGGGGCATTTACATTCGATTCGCAGATCGAGCATCAATGGAAAGTCAAATATTGGTCAAAAAAGTCTACGGATAGCAAATGGATTTGGCCCCTGAATAAGGAAAAATGCAGGCAGGATGGGCTTTACAAACTTGCCTGGCCGGATGATACTACCACGCCGGACAGCGGCAATGTCGTCGAACATCAGACGGGTGCGTGCGTCGGGCATTTCATTGAATGCATAAAGTCTGCAACCATGTCCCCGCTCAGTTTTATGAATTCATCTGTTATTGCACAGATCGGCTGGGCTGCACAAATGTCAGCCTGCCTGGGCAGCGAAATCAAATTGCCTCTCAATTTTGATGTTGCCAGGAAATTTTTTGAAGAAAAGTAAAATGCATATTACCAATGCTGTTTCAATTTTGAACGCGAGCCGTTGATTGCTCCATTTGGGTTCAAGGACGCGCATCTTTCCGAACTATGACAGACCGCGGTAAAATTATTGTTGGTCCGCTCATATCGATCACGGCATTGCCATTAATTGCCAAGTATAGAGTCAGCAAAGGTCTTTTAGAGCAGTTGCGTAAAGAAAGCTATGAACCAGTGGCAAGTTTGACATAAGCTTAAGAAGCCCATTAAAACAAAATTGGGTCCCACATTATAGTGTGTTTTTAAAATTCAGTATTCTAATTTCATTTCGTCGTCTTAGAGCTGGATGACTGCCAGGAGGGCATCGCGGTTTTGCTGCCAGGCCTCTTCGGGAGATGACTGGCGGGGGAGTTCGAGGGTTATTGTTGGGATCTTTCGGTCTATGCCAGCCCAAGTGCCGAAGGAGCCGGGGGTGGGGTAGCCCATGCTTGGCAGGACGTTGTAGCCGTTCTTTGAAGCGAGGAGCTGGGCGATGTGCTGGGCCGGGCCGTCGAAATTGTTGCCGTGTTTGGGGGAGGAGATCGAATGGAGGGAAATAATCACGTCGGGTTTAAATGTTTCGACGGCGTTTATAATCGCCTTGGTTTCCGATTCACTAGCGGGGGCTGGGCCGGAGTAGCTGTCGGTGCGGTCGGTTTCCTGCCAGTTTGAGGCGGGGAAATTTCTGTTAACATCTACGCCTGCGGGATTGGTGCGGCAGTTCTTTTTAAGTCCATCGGGATTTGCGGTAGGTATAATGGCGACGGTTGTGCCGTAATAAAGCTCGCAGTCGGTGTTCAGGAGTTCAATGAGGTTTCGAGCGACGGAATAGGACGTCCATTCATTGCCGTGTATAGCAGCGAAGATGAGGATGCGTTTTGAGCCAGTTCCGAAGGTGTACATTGGGATCGGAAGGCCCGTGGTGGAATAGCCGACGGTTTTTATATCGGCGCGGTCGGTCCATATGGGTGACATGTCCGGGCCGACTGTTATGAAGGTTTTTGAGCAACTGCCCAGAAGAACAGCAAAAAAGATGAAACATGCAACTGGGACTGCATAGGTAAACCGGATTTTTTTGATCATAACTACTTAACCAACCTGACGTCTCTGGAAAATCGCGATAGCAGCCGCAAGTATGGCAGCAGTATATGCGCCGCAGTAGCCGGCGGCAAGAGTTATGTATTTCAAGGGTATGGCTGAGCCTTCATAGATGGCATCCGAGATCCAGAATGTTTGAAGGTTGGGCAGTACCGTCCATGCAATGTTTGCCAGGTAGCTATGGGCGGCAAAGCGGCCGAAGATGTAATCGCTGATTAAGCCAAGCATAAAGACACAAATGCAGGCTGTGAGGGTGATTACGATGTTGAAGCGGGTGGAGAAGGCCACGGCAAGTGAGATCATAACGATAACCGCCAGAAGAAGCAGGATCGACGCATAAACATCGAATATTTTAAAACCGTTGTTGGCGGGGTCGAAATGCCATTCCTTATTAATAAAGAAAAGCATGCCAAAAGCGGCAGTCGCAAGTATTGAGCCGACAGTTATGGCGGTAGCGGGAAAATTCCAGTCGTAAAAATAATTTACAAAGAAGGTGAAAAGCATTGTTGCCCCGACCACGATGGCGGCGGCGGTAATTACGACCATATCCGGCTCATCCGAAGCCGATTCCAGCACCCCATGACGAACGGCAAAGAGCATGGCAATGGTCAGGATATAATGCGCCAGGGCGACGGCGGCGGTAATGCCGAGAAATTTACCCACAATAAAAGTGGGGCGGGCGATGGGCTTTGTAAGAACGGTGGTGATGGTTTTTGACTCAATTTCCTCTGTAATAGCTCCGGAAGCAGAAAAAATAGCTATGAACAATCCCGACAAGAACAGCGTAGATAGGGCTAACTCGCGCAGCAGTTTGTTGTCGTCGCTCATGGTGTACATGGTAATGGAAGGACTCAGCATGAGCATCAGCAGGGCAGCGACAATAATTACGGTGTAAATGGGCTGCCTGAGTATCTCGAGGAACGTGTTTTTGGCGATGGCAATGATTTTGCCGGGCATAAAATAATCCTTATCTTGAGAAAATATAAGGCTTTGTTATATTTCAACCTT
This sequence comes from Planctomycetes bacterium GWF2_50_10, assembly GCA_001824635.1. GTDB lineage: Bacteria > Planctomycetota > Phycisphaerae > Sedimentisphaerales > GWF2-50-10 > GWF2-50-10. The sequence continues at coordinate 24,014 of MHYB01000063.1, read as the reverse complement.
TAATTTTTGTAAAGAGTTGTTATATTTTGTTACCTCATTTAGTATAGAATTGTTCGAACAAAATGCAGGTGAATGGACAATAATAGTTAATGTTTCGGGGGGAACCGGATGGAACGAGTATAGGCTTAGTGATTTGACGGGATTTATAAGATGAAGTTATCGTCGCATCGAGCACAGCTGGCATCGCTGACAGCTGGCATATTGAGCGTGGTGTTCTTTCTTATTGTTTTGTTGCTGGGTAACTGGTCAACCTCTTTCGCGGTAAAAACCATAGCCTGGCAGATACTGGCCGGCGCGATGGTCTGGCTGGTACTCACGGTGCAGTTCAAACTGCAATCCATGGCCGCCCAGGAAAAGCTTGAGATCGCCCAGCTTTCGAGGCTCGGCGAGACAACAACGATCTTCAACGCCCCCGACGGCCAGATGCTGGCTACATCCCAGAAACGCCTTGCGTTATTTGAAAAATGGTTCCTGCCCGGCTTTGCGGTGTTCATTTCGCTCTATCAGATCGGCATTGGGCTTTACCTTTATAAAGGCATCGCCGTTTACTCGGAATTCACAGTTTCACAGCCGCTGGTGGGTGCGGGTTTCATGCTGGCGATGGCTTTTTTAAGTTTTCTTCTTGCCCGCTACGCCATAGGCATGTCGGTCGAACCTGAATGGCGGCCGTTGCGTTCGGGAGGCGGCTACATGCTGGCAACGGCGATTCTGTGCCTGGCAGCCGCGATAGCGCTGGCGCTGGTGCAGTTCAAGAGCGTCATCATGATAAAGATGATGGTCTGGGTCGTCCCGGTGCTGCTGGTGGTGCTTGGGTTTGAAACTCTGTTTAATTTTATTATGGATATATACCGCCCCAGGCTTCGCGGCCAGTACAGCAGGGCGGCATTTGAAAGCAGGATACTGGGTCTTATCAGCGAGCCGGGCGGAATTATCGCAACCGCAGCAAGCGCACTTGATTACCAGTTCGGTTTCAAAGTATCAAATACATGGTTTTTTCAACTCCTTGGCAGGGCTGTGGTGCCTTTGATATTATTTTCCGCCGTAGTGGTGTACCTGCTCAGTACGATAGTAGTTATCGGACCCCAGGAGCAGGGTATCATCGAGCGGTTCGGAAAGCCCATGGCGAACAAGGCTGTCATCGGGTCGGGCCTGCACTGGAAGATGCCCTGGCCGATCGATATCGCTTATGTTTATCCGGTGTACAGGGTACAGCAGGTGAATGTGGGCTTTAAACCCGAAACCGATAAAGATGGCGTGACCAAGCGGCAGCCGTTGCTGTGGGATGTCGAGCATTTCGAACAGGAATACAATTTACTTACCGCTACTTATACGACCAGTTCAATTGACGAAGGAGCTGTGCCGGTTAGCATAATTCGCGCGGCAATACCCGTGCAGTACAAGGTTAAGGATCTTTACAGCTTCCTTTATAAGCACAAGGATTCGCAGCAGCTGCTGGAAGATATCTGCTACCGCGAGGTTGTGCAATTCGTAGCAAGTGCCGTAATAGATCCGGAAATCAGTGCGACAAAAGGTAATGTTGATCTGCTCGGCGCTGGTCGCGGCCAGGCGGCACATGAGCTAAAACAGCGTATCCAGAAACATGCCGACGACATGGGACTTGGCATCGAAGTGGTGTTCCTTGGTCTCCAGGGATTCCATCCGCCGCCAAAGGTAGCTGAGGATTATGAAAAGGTAATAGGCGCCGTGCAGAAGAAACAGTCGCTGATACTTGGAGCGATGGCGCAGCGCAACAGGCTGCTTACAAATCTTGCCGGCTCGGTCGAAAAGGCGGATGAGCTTTACCAGGTGTCCAGCAGGTACCAGGCGCAGAAAGATCCTGCCATGACGCCGGAAAAGGTGGATGAGGCGTTTGGCAACGCACAGGGCGATATTTACGCCACCCTTAGCCAGGCCAAGAGCTATGCCTATGAGAAATCGGCACTGGCAAAAGCAGATAGTGAAAGATTTGTCGGCCAGCTTCAGGCTTACAGGGCATCGAATAGCATATTCAAGAATGAGTACCTGCTTTCGATGCTTGAAGAGGCTCTTGAGCCGATACGAAAATACATAGTTGCCGCGGATTCGAAGGACAGCGAGGTGCTGATAATCGATCTGCAGGAAAAACTTACACCCAGTTTGTATGACATAAGTGGTCTTGAGGAACCCAAAAAATGAAAAACATCGCAGTTATAGTTCTAGTTGCCGTGATAGTTACGGTGCTGATGCTCTTCTGGGTATCTTTCCAGGTACGCGAGACGGAATCGGCGCTTGTGACAACGTTTGGAAAAGCCACAAAGGCCATTACAGAGCCGGGCTGGTATCCCAAACTGCCGGCGCCAATACAGTTCGTGTATAAGTTCGATTCTCGCCTGCGTGTGTATGAAGGTGTGATCGAAGAGACTACCACACGCGGCGGCGAGCCGATCGTAGTCACGGCCTATGTGGTGTGGAAGATAGCTGAGCCGCTCAAATATTTTGAGGCTGTCGGTACGGATGCCAGGGCGCAGGAGCACCTTTCAAACCAGCTTCGCGACAAGCGCAATTCGATCATCGGGCAGCACTATTTCAGTGAGTTCGTCAATTCCGATCCCACCAAGATCAAATTCGCGAGCATTGAAAAGGAACTCAAGGATCAGCTTGGCGACGCGGTTAAGGCCAACTATGGTATAGAAGTAGTTGATGTCGGCATCAAGCAGCTTGGCGTCAGCGAAAAGGTCACACAGGATGTGTTTGAACGCATGAGCGCAGACCGCAGGCGCAAGACCGAATCCATCATAGCAGCAGGCAATGCAGAGGCGATGAAAATACGCACCGAGGCCGAATCCAAACGCACCGTGCTCATGGCCGCCGCCCAGAACAGGGCAAAAGCCATACGCGGACAGGGTGATGCCGAAGCTGCCCAGTATTATAAGGATCTTGAACAGGATCCCGCACTTGCGATATTCCTGAGGCAGACAGAAGCCCTCAAAAAGATACTCAAGGATCGTTCGACCATCGTCATCAGCGCCGATTCCGAGCCGTTCAAGCTGCTCAAGGAAATGCCTAAAATTGAACCGGCCAGCGCGGCGGCGGCGAGCAAGTAATTATTAACAGGATTTTGCACCGGAAGGTAAATCGATATGCACGAGCATGATGAAAAAACATGTACCTGTCATCATGTACATCACAAGCCCGATACATCAGAGATAAAGAGCGGCGAACTCGATCCGGGTTCAAAGTCTCTTGCTGATGCTCTGCGGGTAAGTTTTAATTTGCTTAAACTAATAATCGCTGTACTGGTGGTGGTATTCATCGCCTCGGCGTTTTTCACCGTCAATGCCGACGAGCAGGCCATTGTGCTTAGGCTCGGCAAGATACGCGGCGTCGGCGAACAGCGGATACTTGGCCCCGGCTGGCACCTGGCTTTGGTGCCTTTTGACCAGGTTATCAAGATGCCCGTCGGAAAAGTCCAGGCCATGAACATCGATTCGTTCTGGTATTACCAGACGGATGAAGAGAAGATGGGCCAGAAAGGGATGGCAGGCCCTACGCTTAATCCCATCCGCGACGGTTACTGCCTCACTCGCAATGACGGCACTACCGGCCAGAGTAATACCGATTACAACATCATTCACGCCAAGTATCGCCTCACTTATAAGATAGCGGACGCCGAGCGGTTCTTTAAGAACGTCTGGGTCAGCACGCCCCCGCGGGGCCAGACCTATGGCGATGTGCTCAATGAAAGCGTTTCGCCGCTGCTGCAGAACCTTACATCCGACGCGGTCGTTTCCACGATGGTAACTTTCAGTATCGACGAGGCGATCCTAAGCAACGCGGATATAAGCAAGAAAGTGCAAAGCAGGCTTCAGGACAAGCTTGACTCGATCTCAAGCGGCATAAAGATCGAAGGATTTCAGCTTACCCAAAGCACCTGGCCCAGGCAGGTCGATGACGCATTTGTCGCGTCGATCAAGGCAAGCCAGGAGAGCGAGCGGATAGTTACACAGTCGCGCGGGTACGCCGAGAATATTCTTAACGAGGCCGGCGGCCCGGTTGCACAGCAGATAGTAGATGAACTGCTAAAGCCCGCTCTCGATGCCCAGCAGACGGAATTGTTGTGGGATCAGCTTGCCGGTTCCGCTCAGCAAGAGATAGCAAATGCCGGTGCTTATCGCACAAGCGTTGTTGAAAACGCAAAGGCAAGTGCCAGGTATCTCCAGGCGATTCTGCCCGAATATGTAAAGCGTCCCACGTTGGTATTGCAGAAGATATATCAGGATACGGTCGAGACGGTGCTTGAAGGCGCTGATGAAAAGATAGTTGTCGAACCGTCAAACGGCAAGAACAGGGAACTCCGAATTCAGGTAAACCGGGATCCCAAGGCCAAGCCAAAGGCCGCCCAAACCCAGACTGGTAATTAAGTTTTAAAGGCGAGTATCGCAATATGGCCCATACACATTTACAGATCAAAAAAAATGAGCTTGCAATAGAAACAGGCATCTCTGATTATGCCGGCGACGAGGCCGCACACAGCCATGTGCACGGAAAAGAAACGCGGGTAAGCTGGGCGCTGCTGGCAACACTGGCAGGCGGCATGCTGCTGCTAAACAGCGTGATAGCGCCATGGTTTTACGGCAAAGAAAGTCAGCTGCCGCAACTGCTTGCGATGGCCGGAGCTATCCTGCTTGGACTTCCGGTAGTAATTCATGCTCTTAAGAGCATTCTCCGCGGCGAAATGCACATGGATGAACTTGTGGCTCTTGCCATAGTTGCCGCCTTCGCCACCGAGCAGTACCAAACCGCAGGCGTAGTGGCGTTTTTCATGTTATGCAGCGAACTCGTAGAAACGCGTACCGCACTTGGTGCAAGGGCCTCTATCGAATCACTGATCAAACTTACGCCGACAAAAGCTCAACTCCTCAAAGATGGCTCCGAGCAGGAAGTGCTTGTCAGTTCTCTTCGCCCCGGCAATGTTATTCGCGTTCGGCCTGGTGATAATATCGCCGCCGATGGACAGGTTGTCGCGGGGCTATCCAGCGTAAACGAGGCATCCATCACGGGCGAATCGCTGCCGGTGGATAAGGTGCCCGGCATGGGCGTTTTTGCGGGCACGACTAACCTCAACGGTGTTCTTGAAGTGCAAGTCACAAAGGCCGGCGGTGATACGACACTGGGCAAGGTGCAGTCGCTCATTATCGAAGCGGAAAAGACTCGCATTCCGATAATGCGAATTATAGACAGGTATGTAAAGTGGTACACGCCTACGATCCTGATGATCGCTTTCATGATCATCTTCTTTACGAACGACATCAACCGCGCAATTGCCGCACTGGTGGTATCTTGCCCGTGCGCAATAATACTTGCCACGCCAACGGCGATGGTTGCGGCACTTTCGGCTGCCGCTAGACTTGGCATACTTATAAAGAATGTGGCTAACCTCGAAATAGCCGGACGAATGACGGCGGTGGTCTTCGATAAGACCGGCACCCTGACGACGGGCAGATTGTATGTTACAAAACTCACTCCCGCAGCCGGGGTCGATGCCGCTGAACTTCTCGCCGCAGGCGCCGCCGCTGAGCAGATGAGTAAGCACCCCGCGGCAAGGGCGTTGCTCAATCTTGCCAAGGAAGCAAACGTCTCGCTTGCACCTGTCGAAAACTTCCAGGAAGTTCCGGGCAGGGGAGTTCGGGCGCTGGTCAACGGTTCGCAGATAACTGTTGGACGCGAAATGTTCCTCAAAGAAAACAAAATAATGATGGGCAATATAACAGACCCTGCCATGCACGAAGAGCAGGGCTTTAGCACCCTGTACGTCGGCAAGGATGATGTCTGCATAGGCTGGATAGGCATGCAGGATAAGACCAGGCCCGAAGCCCGCGCAGCCGTAACCGAATTGCTCGACAGTGGAATCAAACGCGTCACAATGCTCACCGGCGACCGCAACGAAGTTGCCCACCGTGTTGCCGCGGAACTGGGCTGCACGGATGTAAAAGCCCATTGCCTCCCCCACGACAAGCTTGCTATAGTTGAGCAGATCAAGGCCGAAGGCCATAACGTAATAGTTGTCGGCGACGGCATTAACGACGCCCCGGCACTGGCGGCGGGTGATCTCGGTATCGCCATGGGAGCTGCTGGTTCAGATGTGGCGATCAATTCGGCATCGATAGCTCTTATGAGCAACGATCTCAGGCGACTGCCTTTCCTGATAAAGCTTTCCCGCAAAACCAGGACGGTGATCCTGCAGAATCTTTGCTTTGGAATTTTGTTCATAGTTATCGGTGTTGGAGCAGCGGCTGTAAACTGGCTTCCGCCAATTTTCGCGGCTATGGCCCATTTCGGCGGTTCGCTTATCGTGGTCTTTAACAGCGCAAGGCTCGTGCGGTATGGCGAGGAACTTGAGCATGTTGAAAATATTAGTATAAATAAAAATTAATAGGTCGCAAGCAAATGGCCGGACAAATAGCAATAGAGACATTAGCCCTTACAAAGATCTTCACCGACTGGTGGGGCAGAAGCAAGGTGATGGCCGTCAGCGACCTGAGCCTGCAGGTCAGGCACAACGAAGTTTTCGGTTTCCTGGGCCCAAACGGTTCGGGCAAGACGACCACCATCAAGATGCTTCTCGGTTTGCTCAAGGCCACCAAGGGTAGGAGCCTAGTTCTCGGCGGCGAAAGCACAGACCCCAAAATTGCCAGCCGCATCGGCTATCTCCCCGAAGAATCATATTTGTACAAATATTTAAGCGCCCGCGAGACGCTTAATTTTTATGCCAACCTCTTTGGCCTTGCCGGCGATGTTCGCAAAATGCGAGTAGAGGCGCTGCTGGATATGGTCGGTCTTGGGGCTGTCGCTAACAGGCCTGTTGGAACATTTTCAAAAGGTATGGCAAGGCGTATCGGGCTTGCCCAGGCGCTTATAAACGACCCGGATCTGTTGATCCTCGATGAACCCACAAGCGGGCTTGACCCCATAGGCACTCGGCAGATCAAAGACCTCATAATCGCACTTGCCAAACGCGGCAAAACGATCCTGCTGTGCAGTCACTTACTCGCCGATGTTGAAGATGTCTGTGACCGAATCGCGATCCTTTACGGCGGTAAAATGCAGACACAGGGTAAAGTAAAAGAATTGCTCGAACAGCACGGAAAAATACAGATCACAACAAAAGAAATGCCCGCCGGCGTCGTAAGCCAGATAAAAGATATAATCGAAAAGCAGGGCGGTCAATTCCAGGTAAGCCCGCCGCTTGACAGGCTTGAAACTTTCTTCATGCGTATCGTCGAGCAGGCACAGGCACAAAACCAGTCCACAAGCGGAGCAATGAACACCGGCCAGGTGGAACAATATCTCAATTTAACCAGTAAGCCATCGAGCATTCTCGATAAGCTTGTTGAAAATAACGAAGCTCCTGTTGTAAATCGCGAGCCGATCGTCACTGAGAAAGTTGAAACGGCAAAGATCGAGCCTGACCGGGTTGTGCTCAAGGAGTTGATCTCAAACGCCCAGCCGCCCAAAACCGAGGCTATCAAGCCGCAGGAAAAGGTCAAGGTCGAAATCCCCAAGCCTGCCGTAAACAGAAATGTTCTCGACGACCTCGTGGATCCTTCAAATGCGGGAGATAAGTGATCTATGCCTGCATTGTGGGCTATCGCTAAAAATACAATAGCGCAGGCTGTACGAATGAAAGTGGCGGCGATTTTTATCGTGCTGCTGCTGATCCTGCTGCCGCTGATGAGCGTCATCGTTACGGGTGACGGTTCCGTTAAAGGCAAGCTCCAGACGTTTGTGGGATACGGGCTTTCTCTTACAAGCCTGTTGCTTTGCCTGCTGACGATAATAATTTCAACTTATTCGCTATCCAGCGACATCAAGTACAAGCAGATATGGACCGTTGTCACAAAGCCGGTGCGGCGATGGCAGGTAATGCTCGGCAAATTGCTTGGTATTATCATATTGGATTTTGTCCTCCTTGCTGGTTTCGCCTCGATCATCTACGGCCTTACGATGCTTATGCCTCGCCTTTCACATGCCGGCCCCGACGAAATGGTGCAGCTTGAAAATGAATTCTTCACTGCCCGCGCATCCGTCAAGCCGCTTATTCCGGATGTCCGCAATGAGGTCGAAGAAGCCTTTAGCAAAATGCAGGATCAGGGCAACCTGCCCCAAGGCATGACGCCGCTGCAGGTTCGCCAGCAATTGTACCAGCAGAAGATGCTCGAGAAACAGGCAGTCCCGCCAGGCCAGGCGATAGCATGGCAGTTCCAGGATGTCGCCGTCTTCGACCCCAACCAGTATATTTTCATTCGTTTCAAATATGATGTTTCTGTCAATCCCCCAAATATGTCCGTTTACGGCAGATGGATCATCGGCGACGACCGCCAGCTTGCCGCTTCCGGCAGTTCCCTCAAAACTCCAATCTACGCCCCGCCCCCGCAAAGCGACTCCATCCGCACCGTTCACGAACTTGCCGTTCCCGCCGACGCTGTCGTCGACGGCTACCTGGGCCTTGCCTTTCAGAATCTCCCCGCAAACAACACGGTCGTGATATTCCCCACCGAGGACGGCCTTGAAGTCCTCTATAAGGCCGGCTCGTTCCAGGGAAACTTTATCCGCGCCGTAGCTGTCATATTCATAAGGCTTGTCTTCCTGGCCATGCTTGGCGTTTCACTTGCGGCATGGTTATCTTTCCCAGTCGCGATCCTGGTATGCCTTGTTATTTTCGCGATGGGTTCTATGAGTACCTTCATATTCGAATCGTTTGACGCCTTGGAAGGCTCAGGCTCTGTTGCATATACGCTTATTCTCAAACCGGCGCTGAACCTGCTTCCCCAGTTCGATAAATTCGCCCCCGCCGATTTCCTGATCAAAGGCCAGTATCTCTCTCTTGCATCGGTGCTGGGCCAGGCCGGCGTGATGATAGGGATTCAGGGCGCGATAGTGCTCATTGTCGGCATCGTGATCTTCAGATTCAAAGAAATGGCCAAAGTTACGGTATAATAAATGAAATCTCGCGATTATTTAATCATATTCCTGTGCATAGTCTTTGCGGCATCGATGCTGGTAGTCGCAAATTCCCAGCTTGGCTCGATCGTCAGCCATCGCAAGGATATGAAGCTCATAAGCTCAGCCGAGACGCTTGAAAACGCGCCGCCTTCAATAGCTTTTGCGTCCGTCGCTCTTGGTGCTTTCCGCGGCATTCTTGTCGACGTCCTCTGGATGCGAGCCGATAATCTCAAAATGCAGGGACAGTTTTTCGACGCCAAGCAGCTTGCCGAATGGATCACCATTCTCCAGCCGAGATTTGCGGAAGTCTGGGATTTCCAGGCCTGGAACATGGCTTATAACATCTCAGTGGCAATGCCCGCCACTCAGCCGCAGGAACGCTGGCGCTGGGTCAAAAACGGCATAGAACTCCTGCGAGACCAGGCTATTGTAAAAAATCCCAAAAGCATAAGCCTTTATCGCTCGCTTGGCTGGATATATTTTCACAAGATCGGCGGCGTCTCCGATGACGTTCACAAGTATTACCGCCTCCAGCTGGCACTAGCTATAAAACCGCTCATCGATCCTCAGACCAACGAATCCTATGAAAAACTGGCCAAGGCTCCCAAAACCTGGAACCAGGTTATAAGCGATCCAGCCGTAGTAAAACTGGTAAATGCCCTGGCCCAGGCAGACCCGAATATGGGCAAAGGCGAAGCCATAGCGGCCAACTACCTCGCCGTCCGCGCCGCCCCAAATCAATGGCCCAAAGCCTTCGAGGTCGTAAACCGATACCGCGAAACAACCGAACTTGAGACTTTTGATTATTTCGCCAAGGCCCATCAGCTTAGGGCCGCCTGGAAACTTGATCCCGAATTGATGCTTGAGCTTAACCGCACCTATGGACCTATCGATTTTACCGACCCAAATCTCACCCGCCGCCTGCCCCTCAACTGGGAGCACGCCTGCGTTCATTCCATGTACTGGGGCGCACTTGGTTTGAAAGTGGCCGGAAAGCCCGGCGAATACAGGGGCGACGAAGTCAATACCGACCGTATCGTCTTCCATTCTCTCCAGGAGCTTTTCCGCACCGGCAAGATGGTCATCTACGACACCGAGATGCCCATTGACATCAATGCGATCCCGCTCGACCAGCGAACCCCCGACATGCCCACTACACAACTGGTAAAATCGATCTACCTCTTCCCCGACCTGCGGATGTTCGATTCTTATGACAGGGCCATGGACGCCGTAGTTGATAAATATATCAAACTTAAGGACGACCCAGTCTCCATAACCAACGGCCAGCGTAACATGCTCACAAACGCACTGGTTTCTTTTTACCAGGGCGGCCACAGGGATTACGCTCTTAAAATTTATAACAAGCTCCGCCGGTTGTTCCCGCAAAGACCGGAGTTCAGGAGCGACATGGTTACATTTATCCGCAGCCAGATCAAAGAAGAGCTTCAAAGCGTAACCATTCACGATGCTGTCGAGCAGATACAGGGCATGCTGGTTGACAGCTATATGAATTACGCCTTGGGAAATGATGATGAGGCATCAGGTCGGGAACAGATGGCTAGGGAAATATACGATGTTTACCAGAAGGAATGGGTAACTGAAAAGGTGAAACGCGTCGACCTGCCCGAATTTTCGATGATGCGCTATCTTGCGATCGAAGCATTTCTTAATGACGATATGTATCCGCCTAATCTGCGGCTCAATCTCATCGGGCGTATAAAGCTTGAAAAACCAGAAATGTTCAAGCAACTCGAGATCAAGGCTAACCAGCTGATGCAAAAGGAAAAAGAGCAGCAGGAAAGAGAAAAGGCCCAAAATCAGGGCAATATCCCTGATAATCAAAACACACCTGTGCCGTAATTCGTATCATTTCCAGTTGTTTAACGAAGGATCGTTGCTGTGCCCATATCCGCTAAATTTAATGATCTTACCGCCTCCCAAAAAGAGGCCGTCAGTCACTTTGAAGGCCCGCTGCTTGTCATTGCCGGACCCGGTTCAGGCAAAACCCGCGTGATCATAAACCGCATTGCCGCCCTCATTGCCCAGGGTGTTTCGCCCTGGAACATCTGCGCCATCACCTTCACGAACAAAGCCGCCGAGGAAATGAGAAACCGCGTAGTCGCCATGAATACGCCCGCCGGCACGCATGTAAGTACTTTTCATTCGCTTTGCGTCCGTGTTCTTCGCTACCATGGTTCGCATGTGGGCGTAGGCTCGAATTTCAGCATCTACGATGATTCCGAGCAGACCAAGTGCATGAAAGAGGCACTCAAAACCCTCAATCTCGATACGACAAATTTCACACCCGGCAAGCTCCTCGAAGCCATCTCGCTTTTAAAGAATAAGCTTGAATATCCGGATGCCTTTGCCGCTCGCGCAAGCGATTATTTTTCCAAGATCGTCGCCAAGGCCTATAAGGCCTACCAGCATCTCCTCACCCAAAACAACGCCGTCGATTTCGACGACCTGCTAATGAAAACCGCCGTCCTGCTGCGGGATTTTCCCGCCGTCCGCGAGGAACTCTCCAATCGCTATAAATTCCTGCTCGTCGACGAATACCAGGACACAAACCATGCGCAATATGCCATCGCCCGTTGCATAGCCCTGGGCCACGGCAACATCTGCGTAACAGGCGATCCTGATCAATCCATCTACCGCTGGCGCGGCGCCGATATCGCCAACATCCTCGCTTTTGAAAAGGACTGGCCCTCAGCAAAAGTCGTCAAGCTGGAAGAAAATTTCCGCAGCGCACCAAATATCCTCGCGCTCGCCGATAAGCTTATAGCCGCCAATACCAGCCGCAAGGCCAAACGGCTCATCCCGGTGATTCCGCATCCCGGCGAAGTGATAATCCGCCAGTACGAAGATGAGGCCTACGAAGCCGATTCGATAATCTCCGATATCGCTCGCCTCGCCAAAAACGGCGTCCCATATAGCGACATCGCCGTCTTTTACCGGGTCAACTCCATGAGCCGACCCATCGAAGAAGCCCTCGTGCGAAGCCGCCTGCCATACCAGGTCGTCCGAGGCGTCGAATTTTACGGCCGCAAAGAGATCAAGGACATGCTCGCGTATTGCAAGCTCATCGTAAATCCGCCCGATGACGTCGCTCTTACGCGTATCATAAATTCGCCCACCCGCGGCATAGGCGATACCACCCTCGAAAAGGTCGCGGCTCACGCCCGCATGCACAACCTTCCGCTTTATGAAGCCCTCAAGCAGACCTTTGCTGTAACGAGCCTCTCGCAGGCCGTCCGCACCAAGATAGCTGCGTTCGTGGCAATGATAGAACAATTTAAGCCCCTCGCCGCCGGCCCCGTCGCACCGCTCATGAAAAAAGTATTTGAAGATTCCGGCATGCAGAAATCTTTGGAAGCAGGGGGCCTTGAAGGCTCCGCCGCCCTCGACAACGTCGAGGAACTGATAAACGCCGCAGCCATTTACGATCAGCAGATCGATAACCCCGCCCTCTACGATTACCTCCAGCAGATCGCGCTCTTTTCCGATACAGATAAATTCGACCCCGCATCCGGCAAGATCGCTCTCATGAGCCTCCACGCCGCCAAGGGCCTCGAATTCAAACACGTATACATCATAGGCCTCCAGCAGGGCATCCTCCCGCACGAACGCAGCAAAGACAATCCTGACGAGCTTGAAGAGGAACGCCGCCTTCTCTTCGTCGGCATAACCCGCGCAAAAAAAGGCCTCCACATCGCCTACACGCGCCACCGCACCATCCGCGGCCTGCTCATGCGATCGATACCCAGCCAGTTCCTCTACGAACTCGGCGCATCAGACCTGCCCAGCCGCGATTCTTTCCTGGCCGAATCAAGCCGCGATTTCAACGATTTCCGCGACGACTACATCGCCGATCTACCTTCAAGGACTATGCAAACGCCCGCCCCGTCCTCCGCCTCCAAAAAGGCCCCCTTTACCACGGATGAGCTTGTCGAACACAAAGTCTTCGGCCTCGGCCGCATAAAGAGCTACACCGATATGGGTGAAAACAGCATCGTCGCCGTAAGATTTAATTCAGGACAAACCAAAACCCTGATGGTAAAATACGCCAACCTGAAAAAAGTTTGATCCGGTATAAAGTAGCACAAGCGTCTCGCTTGTGTTTCTCTTGAGGGTGGCAAATGGCTTTAACGCTGCCCGATGCCGGCAGGGTTGCCTTTAAACTCGTAACGCGCAACCCGCAACCCGTAACAATTTGAAAAAGGAGTGTTTATGACCACACAAATCAAGTTCTACTACAAAAACGTCTTTGCCGATGTCCTCGGCCCTGAGCACGGCATAAGCAAACCCCAATTCGAAAACCTTGCAAACCACGTCGGCCCATTCATAAAACAGCTAAACCAGATG
>MHYB01000063.1:0-10582 GCA_001824635.1 Planctomycetes bacterium GWF2_50_10 | reverse complement strand
GCGGCTCAGCCCTGGGCAATATCGCCCTCCAGACCGCCCTCAACCCATATATGTATAACCTCGACGACTCCGCCCGCAAAACCCCGCGGCTCTTCGTCTTCGATAATGTCGACCCCGCCCAGCTTATGAGCTTTTTGCAGTGGGTCGAGCCCCGGCTTGAAAAAACAGTCTTCAACGTCATCAGCAAGTCCGGCCAGACCGCCGAAACTGCCGCCCAGCTCCAGGTGATAACCGAAATGATCACCCGCAAGCTCGGCCCCGATGCCCTCAAAAAACATATCATCGCCACCACCGACCCCAAGGAAGGTACGATGCGCAAGATCGCCGATTCCCAGGGCCTCACTACCCTTGAGGTCCCACCAGGTGTCGGCGGCCGCTGGTCCGTCTTAAGCGCGGTAGGCCTCTTAAGTGCCTACGTCTGCGGCGTGGATATCGATGCACTGCTCGCTGGTGCAAGGGATATGGATAAACGCGTCAGCGAAGAAGATTTCCACAAGAACCCCGCCGCCATCAATGCCGCCATCAACTGGCATTATTATAATCGCGGCAAGCATATTTCAGTGCTCATGCCGTACTGCTATGCCCTCAAGGATCTTTCCGATTGGTACCGCCAGCTCTGGGCGGAAAGCCTCGGCAAAGCCGTCAATCTCAATGGCGAGCAGGTCAACGTCGGCCCCACCCCGGTAAAGGCCTTGGGCACCACCGATCAGCACAGCCAGGTGCAGCTCTACCGCGAAGGGCCAAACGATAAGATATTTACCTTTCTGCAGGTCAACGATTTCGGCAATGCCGATATCACCATCGGCCCCGCACCAGCTATCGCACCGGAACTTGGCTACCTCGCCGGCGCCAGGATGAGCAAGCTGCTCAACAGCGAAAAGATCGCCACCGAATACGCCCTCGCCGCGAGCAAACGCCCGTCCATGACCGTGTACTTCGATAAGGTCGATGCCTACGCGGTAGGGCAGTTCATCTGCTTCTACGAAGCCAGCACCTCCATCGCCGGCCTGCTCTTCGATATCGACGCCTACGACCAGCCCGCCGTCGAACTAGGCAAACTGGCCACCTTCGCCCTAATGGGCAAACCCGGCCACGAAAAACTAGCTGGCGAAATCAACCCCTTCCTAAAACCAGACACCAATTACCTGCTCTGATCTTAGTAGAATGACCTCGAATAGATGTAGTGGCACGGTCTATCGCAGCTAGGCCGTGTTTCTTTAGATTGTACGCGGTCTAACTTGTTAGTTGGGTGGGCAAATTATTTTTTGCCCACCGGATGCTCTGACTGGCAATAGTCGGCCAATAGTGACCAATAGATGGCAGCATCGATTACACCGCTGGCAGGGAGAATAGGAATATCGTAACCAGGAACATTCACGCACGCGTCGGCCAAAGGCCATGCAGGATCAATATGAATAATGTTGGTGACAGCAGGCGAGGGGTGAGCAGATTGGACGCTGGCGTAAGCTAAAATAAACCCCTCCGCGGCAGCTTGGTCTATCAATAGTTGCGGGGCATATTGGTAACCCAGGTACAGAACAAACTGCTTGGACGTTACAGGTACGGCGAGCTTTTGGTCATGCCAAGCCGTTTTAAATGGTATGGGTTGCGGTGATCGTGTGTCCTGGAAGTGAACGGGAAACATGTGTCCCACTACCCAGGCCGCCGTGAGATCCTGTTCGGCTTTACACCAAGCGACAACGGCGTCGTTCAATACGTTGCTGTCACGGGTGACAATGTTGTGGAGGGAAGTTTGTACCGCATCCACATAGGCTTTGCCTAAAACACCCGGCGCAATCGGTGGGATGTTGACATCGTTGTGGAACACGCTGCCTGTATATTTTTCTGCGCGTTTTCGAGCACCTTCTATTCCATAACTCTGATAAAACACAGGCATCTTGCCCCGCCTCAATGAAGCAGAGGCAAATTCACCTGTCCACATCCAGACATTCAGAACATTCAGGACAGTATCAACTGGGCAGAGCATTTGCTTGCTGTCGTAATTAACAGGCAGACCTGGCGAGATGGAATTTTTTATCAGTACTGTCCGGCCGTGACGATTGGCATCCTGCGGCAATACTCCGGAGGCAAAAGCTGCTACATATATACCCTTGTCATTCCATGTGCGGAGCAATGTCAAGTCCTCGGAGTTCAGCTCGCCGGCAACAGCATAGAGAATGCTGTCGTCCGAGCGCAGTGATTTAACATCTAAAGGGTTGATGCACAAAAGACCGCCGGCCCGTCCGCTTACTTCGCTGATAAAGTCACTTTGTCTGCCCGCGACCCAGAGCCTGCCGCCTGCAATGGTACGCGAAGCTATTTTTTCGGCACTGAGCGTAATATCAGGGAGTTGCTTGCGACAGTCGTAAACGCCTTGGTTCAGAAGTTGTATGTAATTGCAAGGCCCTTCGACAGGTGCATTTGTATTTGCGTCTTCGGATTTGGAATTAACAGATATAGACTGTTGTTCGGTAATAGATATACCAAAGGTTTTTTGATTTATGATTAACGTGCTTATCAAAATTAACAAGTATATCTTTTTCAAACTAAGACCTCCGAGTATTCAATTCTTATAACAAAATTTTTGTTATATTACCATAACTTGTATCGCAACCCGACCCCAAATCCCTCGTATGCTGGCAAAATTCCTTTTTGCCCACCATCTGCCGCCCAGGATGGAATTTAGCCCTTGAAGTATTCGCCATAATTATCTTCGAATTCCTCGTACAAAACTTTGCCCAAGCTGCACCTGCTCCGTGATGGACCTTTTTTCTTCAAGCCCCGACGGGGCATCAGAACGCATAGCCGGGCGGCGTAAACCCCCGGAATCAATGCTCGTTTCCCCAAAGCCCTGGAAGGGCGAAAGAAACACTGAGAATACCCATGTATCGCATTGCGCGAAAAGCAGAAGAATTAATTTGAAAGGTAATTAAAAGCGCAAGCGTAGGGTGGGCAAAATTCATTTTTGCCCACCGGATGCGCCCAAAACGAAATTTATCCCTTGAAGCATTCACCATAATTATCTTCGAATTCCTCATATGAACAAACGATCTTCCTCCCGCCATCACAATGCTTTTTGTACGTCGACCAAGGCCAATCTTCGGGCTTTTCAACTAGGCCATGTTTAATGGGGTTCGTGTGAATATAATCGATATGCCGAGCCAGATCGACCTCGCCCCTGATATGGTGCTCCCAAAACCGGCGCTGCCATACACCTTGTTCTCGTTTCGATATGCGCGATTGCGAAATTCGTAGGGTGGGCAAATTTTTGCCCACCGGATGTGTTGCATTGTGAGCGAGGAATTTGCGGGTGAACGCCGTTTTTATTTGTGACCACCGGCCGGAGTAATCGCTGTCATTTTCGGGCAATTGCCAGATGCAATGCAGGTGATCGGGCATGAGGCAAAACGCAATCATCGTAAAGGGCCGATGAGACTTGACGTTTAACCAAACCTCTCGCAAAATTTCCCTTGACGAATCGTCGCAGAGCAATGGCCTTCGCCCAGCGGTAACGACGGTGAAGAAATAACAACCGCCCTCAATTTTTCGCCTGTGATAATTGGGCATGGGAGTATTATAGATTTACAAGGATTGAATTCAAGAGTCTAGGTGTATGTGGAAATATAAGAGTGCAAATTAGATGCAATTTTTTCGGTATTCCGGTGGGCTACAAAACTTTAATCACGCCGTTAACCTTTGATTCGCAATAGGGGCATTCAATTATCATATTGCACCTCAGTATTGGAGTTATAAGGCCGTGGTGGTGGGCAAATCTTTTTTGCTCACCACCATTCAAAGTTAATTACTGGTCAAATCTTCTTTTTTCATTGTGTAATGAGCGTCAAATTCTTTAAGTATATTGGAATTATAAAACTGTTTTGTTGCACTTCTAGGATTCCCAGGGTCAAGAAATCTAACCCTGCAATATTTTTCATTTTTAGCTAATTCGATTCGGATTTTGTGATACTTATCATTCGATTTAAAATCAGAATACCTCTTTTCGAGACGAGTGGTTAATATTTTGTAATCCCATGGGTACTGCTCACGAATATCCTCTTCGGATAATTCAATTTTTATTGCAGTATCCTCCTTTGAATTTGTGACTACGATAGCATTATCAGGCGATTTTCCTTTTTCAAATTTCACCTTAATTGCCAAAGTGTAATTGAAGTCATCTGAGTCCGAATTATTGAATATTTTTTCATTTGCAAGAAGGAATTTGAATAATCTATTTTCTTCACTGTTCAGTACAATTGTGTCTGACTGTCCTTTCGTGTTAACAAAACTTATGGGGAGCAAATACAAATTGAAATTAGAAAAGTCGGCACCTAGCCATTTTTCTGCCAGCCTGACATAATTCTTTATGGCTGCCGTACCTAATTCCAAAACTTTTTTTTCAAGAATTACACTCTCATTTAGGAAATGAATTGAGTTGTCACGAATTTCCACCAAAGCTTCCAAATTATGGCGCACGACGGCAGGAATGGTATCTCCATACTCTGATATCAAAAGATCTAACGCTTTGAAAAGGCCAACTGTATTGTAATTGCCGCTCCTATTTTGAACACGATAGAGCTTTGTTGAAAGTGTGCCATCTGATCGCTTCCGTTTTTCAAATTGCAAAATAGAACTGACCCTATTTTTGTTTAGCTGGAGAATACGAGCTTTAAGTAAGAGCTCCCACGAATTTATGCAGAGTATTGCAAAAGTTTCTGATCGGTACTTAAAATCTGGCTTATTGTATATCTCTATAGCCGATAGCACAGCAGCAATAGACTTATGCAACATATTTTTTGAGCGTGATTGCATATAGAACCTAAGATAATTTTAATGTAGCTATTTGTTTAATAAAAGAAGCCAACCGGGTACAACTAGCCCAAAAGTATAGCATTAACTGGGTAATATGGAAAAGGATATTCTTTAAAGCATGAAGCAAAACGGCATTCAATGCTCTTGTTCTATGTTCTATTTTCTACCTTCTGCCTTCTGAATTCTGTCTCCTGTCTTCTTCCCCCTGCCCCCCGATCAACCTTCCACAAAACCTCACCCCACCGTCACCCCCCTGGCCCCCCAAAAAAACAATTTGGCCACACACCTTTTATCACCCCGCGCACACTTTTTCTTGCCTCTCAAAACTAATCGAATATACTTGTCCCGATGGAAGATGTCCGTTCAGTAGGAATAGTCAAAACCCAAACCATCCGGCTTGTCGAGCCGGCTAGTCCGCTGTCCCTTCGCTGCGGCAAAACACTTGCCCCAATTGACGTTTCCTACGAGACTTACGGCAATTTAGATTCCGCCGCTGACAACGTAATTTTGATCTGCCACGCTCTCTCCGGCAACGCCCACGCCGCCGGCTTCAACTCCGAAAATGACAAAAAACCCGGCTGGTGGGATATCATGATCGGCCCCGGCAAGCCCATAGACACCACAAAATACTTCGTAATCTGCTCAAATTTCCTCGGCGGCTGCTCCGGCACCACCGGCCCGTCATCCATAAACCCCGATACCAACAAGCCTTACGGCCTGGACTTCCCATTCATAACCATAGAAGACATGGTCAAAGTCCAAAAGCTCCTCCTCGATAAACTAGGCATAAAACAGGTCCTCGCCGTCATAGGCGGCTCAATGGGCGGCATGCAGGTCATCCAGTGGGCTATCGACTACCCAGAGTTCGTAAAGTCTGCAATAGTAATAGCTTCCACCACGCACCTCTCTGCCCAGTCCATAGCTTTCGACGCCGTCGGCCGCAACGCCATCCTCGGCGACGCCAATTTCGCCAATGGCCAGTACCACTCAAACACCACCGGCCCCGACAGGGGACTGGCAATTGCCCGCATGATCGGCCACATCACCTACCTCTCCGAAGAGAGCATGCGCCGCAAATTCAGCCGCAACTTAAGATCCGCCCAGGACTACAGTTACGATTTCAACTCGGAATTCTCCGTCGAAACATATCTGGCCTACCAGGGCCAGTCCTTCGTCGAGCGATTTGACGCAAACTGTTACCTCTACATAACTAAGGCCATGGATTACTTCGATCCGGAAAAGGATTTCGGTTCGCTCAAAAACGCATTTTCAGTCTCAAAAAGTCGTTTCCTTATCGTCAGTTTTTCCAGCGACTGGCTCTTCACCCCTCACCAGTCTCAGGAGGTCGTAAACGCCTTATCCGCAACGGCAAAAGACGTAAGCTATTGCAATATCGAATCCCCCTATGGCCACGATGCCTTCCTCCTCGAACCCGAAACCCTCGGCATGCTGATCTCAGGATTTATCGATTCCAATCACCGCATGCTGGGCTCCCATAACCACATTCTGACCCAATTACCCCAGACCTTCCCACTACCCCTTGTGGATCAGGCCAGCCGTTCACGCATCGATTACAGCGTAATTGAATCGCTCATCGAACCCGGCTCTAACGTCCTGGATATAGGTTGTGGCGACGGCGAACTCCTCGCCCGCCTCTATCACGATAAACACATCAAAGGCCACGGTGTAGAACTCGACCAGCACCTCATCCTGGCTTGTGTAAATCGCGGTTTATCCGTAATAGGCCATGATATCGAACAAGGCCTAAGTCGTTACGCCGACAGCAGCTTCGATTATGTGATCCTCTCGCAGACCGTCCAAACCCTCAGAAATGCCGAAAAGGTGTATAAAGAATTGCTTCGAATTGGCAAAAAAGTGATAGTCAGCTTCCCGAATTTTGGCTACTGGCGCTGCCGCCTGCAGCTGTTTTTCACCGGCAAAGCCCCGGAAACCGACCTCCTACCCTTCAAATGGTATGATTCACCGAACATCCATGTGCTTTCGCTCAAGGATTTCGATCAGTTTTGCGAAAATATTGGTGCGGTAGTCGAAAAACGCATCCCGCTGATCAAGGCTTACGAAAGCCCGGTTAAATTCGCCCCAAATCTCTTCGCCGAACAGGCCGTCTATCTCACCCGAAAAGCCTGATTTTGACTATTCTCCAAGTGAAATTTCATCATACGACTGTGGATCGTACACAACCAGCATCGTAGGCATAAATCCCGCGGGATTCTTGTCCGTCCCCGACCGGTTGAAAAACAGATCCGTACTGCCCGCAAGACCCATAAGTTGGTTACTGTAATTAATGATAGAACCCAGTATCTCGCCTCCGGCATTGCCCTGCATCTTCACGCCATTTGCCGCTATAGTGCCGTTTAACCCGCTTGCGAAGTCACCATTTAATTCCACCGAAAAGCCGGGTGCGACTATGAAAGTACCAGTTTCTTCCCTGACATCTGCATATTCTGAAGTATTGGGCAGCGTGTTAATGGGATAACTGGTTACATTGCCCTGGAAAACAAGCTTCTGGTCGGCTGGAGCTTGCGCACTGGTAAACTGCCCATCGCCAACTATCATGCCTCGAATAGTCACCCCTCCCCCAAACGTTACAACATTGGGCGTTTCGATAAACATTATTCCATTTATCGTAGTTTGAGCATTAAACGTGGGATTTGAATTAGCCGCTATTTTGACATTAGACCATGTAGTACTCGATTTAGCCTGTGCGTCACTAGTGATTGTTGTTGTGCAGTATGCTTCAAATGGCTCAGTTACGGGCGTAGGGAAATCAGCTACTGGTACACCCTTATAAACGTGTGACTGTGCACCTTCACCTGTGATTCCGCCAATCGAGGGACTGCCTTCGAGCTTTGCATAGCCACTTGCGTTTGCAATACTTACATCACCCGATATGAGGGCGTTGCCTTTCATATAAAGTGCCTGAGCGACATCAAGGCTTTCGATGTAAACGCTGGCATCGACTGCGGCAACAGACCCAGTAACCGAAACGCTGCCCAGCATCGATAATGGTCCTTTGGTTGCGATCCCGAAATCAAAAGCGCTATGGCCGCGTTTTTGGAACCTGTAAACTACTCGTATTGTTCGTGTTGCGGCATCGCTTTGCCCGGTTATATCCGCCTGGATAATGTCATTTCCATCTTCTATCAACTGCCTCACGGCTACTGAAAAACCCTCTGTACCAGCCGAATCCGTATTAACTCGCCCAATCCTAAGCACTGAGCCGTCCCATGATCTTTCAACACCCGTCGCGCCGGCATCAGTGAATTTGTCATCCAGCTTCGCAGCTATATAGCTAAGCCTGTTGGAGCTTAAAACGCTGCCGGGAACGGATATGCCGTTCAACCAGTATTTTACAAATTCCAACCCCGATAAGGCTCCGTTAAGCGCCTTGCCGCCTTTTTGCTGATTATGTGCTGTTTCGATGCTGTTAGATGCCATTTGCGAAAAAGCTATCGCAATAGCTGCAAATATCATCACAAAAAACATCGATAATATCAGCGCAGATCCCCGTTTATTGGAAGCAACCATAATTCTTCCCTCCACCTAATATTTAATATATTTTCTCGTTTAGCCCAAATGTATCAGTGCCAATATTACAAGAACTTAGGATGTTTCCCCTCTTTTTTTTGATACTGTAGCATTTGCTCATTACAAAGAACATGCATATTATGAGAACAACGCCTTTACGGCTATTTTTTAACTATTATAAATATGTGCGAAGGCGTTCAGTTCCCAGCTAAGTGGCGCGATGACACTCAGTGAGTACCCAAATACGATACCGACCATCAGACTCCTGAATAGCCTGCCTTTCATGTACACCGTTATTGCACCAAGGTCGGTACAAACAATACCGGCCTTGTTTAGCGTGATCGCCCGCTCTGGTGAAAAATCTTGACATTCATCGCATTTTCGCTTTTGATATCTTTACTCAGGGGCGATTAGCTCAGTTGGTTAGAGCGCACGGATCACACCCGTGAGGTCACTGGTTCGAGTCCAGTACCGCCCAGTACCTTAAATCCTTTCACGCCAACAACTTATCGCAAACAGCATTATCTTGCCCAAATGCTCTGAATACGCCAGAATATGCTCCAATATGCTCTATTCTGCTCCAAACCTGCTCCAAGAATACTCCAAAATGGATGAAAGCGCAAGGGAAATTATTATGGAGTTTTTAGCTTCTCCGGAAAACATCCGATCATCGAAATCTGATTCTGAATCCTTCTGTATCAACGGCAAATTTGCGGTTATTGCTGAATGTATCCTCTTCTGCATAACTAAATATATTTCCAAGATTAAGCAAGTTCCTGTTAGTTTTGTAAACATCCTGCACAACAATTATTTCATAAGCCAATTTATGCTGCGCACCAAAACTCACTTCTGCTTTGCTAATAGAGAAACCAGGGTCATCACCCGCTGACGCCTTGACCTCAACATATTTCTTGTCCCCAGATTCATCAAAATACTAAAGATCATATCCAACATCATCCCTGCCTTCAGGATTGATACCTACCTGTGCGGCATATTGAGATGCCCAAGTTACGCGTTCTTGACCATACTTATGCACCAATATTTCATAGACATACTTCTCTCCAATAAAGCCTATTTCCTTAGCTTGCCCCTCTGTAATCCCACCTCTCCTGCTGCCTCCACCGCCGAATCCTGAATTATATCCCGATCCGTGAATTGGTTTCGAAGGTGTATATGATTTAATGTCATAACTGTGTGACTGCAGATCGGTTTCAATGCCCGAAGCAAGTTGTGCAAAATCATCCTGATCATATTCCATATGTATGCCATTTAATGTTATTTCTCTCTTCCGCTTGGAAACACCACCACCGCCTGAAGTTTCTGTTTTAGGGGGTCTTTTAAATTTCTGATTGAAGCGGCTGACAAGTTCATCCAGTTCCCCGAAACATATCAAACTCCTGTTTTCAGAATTGTCCAAAAAGGATTCGATATCACTATTGTATGCTCCTCCAGTTTCAACAAGCCTACTTTTAAACGCTGCCAGGTTCTCAATATATTTCGCATCAATGTTCGCATTCTGCCCATTATTCAAAGTATCGTAGTCAATGTTGAGTAAGCAAAGTGGCTCTTTACTGAAGAGGTACTGGAAACATCCCTTTATATCCAAAACCAAAGTATCATTTATATTGTAGGCGTTCTCAATTGAAGCATTTTGAAATGAGTTAAAGTATTTGAAAAATTCCTTTTTGGCAGCTATATTCTTCTTCATGAGACCTGCAAAGGCAACGGCCGCCTTGAATTTTGATATTAAGCCAGATCGTTCCCTTTCAAATTGTGTCATCAGGAAATCCTGGAAGTCAATCTGTATCGAAGAATACATGTTGAATTTAGCAACCGAAATATCTGCCATTGCAAAAAGTTCCTTGAGCAAAGGCAGATTAAAGCCATCGCTATAATTGTTAATGAATATTATTATGGAATTTTGCTATAGTATGCAGCTCAATGTTTAATGCTTCAGAAACAACTTTGACAAGACCCTTGCCCTCTGAACTCAATTCCAAACTGTCAGGAAGCCCCTTTACACGTAATACGGTCTGCCAGAAATCGGCTGCAAGGTCCTCCGTGTCTCCAAGAAAAGCCCTCGCCTCGCCAAGTTTTGCGAGAGTTGGATCATCAAAATCATTGCTGATTATCAAGTCTCTTTGGTACTATTACGGCCAACCACATCTTGCCGAGTTCTCTAAAAAGTTAATAATGGCGGCTCATGAAAGGGAACCGATCATGA
>MHYB01000062.1:25059-25212 GCA_001824635.1 Planctomycetes bacterium GWF2_50_10 | reverse complement strand
GAATTCAACTCCTCAACCCTCCGGCATTGTTGGTGCAAGGCACAGCGACCTGCTTATCGCGCTGTTTGGTAGCGGTACCACGCAGACATTCTCAAATCCTGTACTTAGCAACAATATTATCTGGCACAACAGGTCTTGGTTCAATAACGCCTC
>MHYB01000062.1:24184-25042 GCA_001824635.1 Planctomycetes bacterium GWF2_50_10 | reverse complement strand
GCGGCCTGTGGCCCAGACCCGGTTCGCCTTATTGGGATCTGGCCATACTCGGTTCGACTACACAGGCAGCTCCGCATTTTGCACCTGCCAACTGCGTAATGACTGCACGTTTCGATCCTGCTACAAACAAGGATTATGGAGCAAACACCAATCGCTATGCCAGCCCGTCGTTCATCACCGGCTACGAGAATCAGTTAAGCACGGCAACTGTACTCGACGAGGGCGGCAATAACATCAACGTGCTTATCCTGCCCTTGACGATAGCGGGCAGCAATTACCATATAAACACCGGCTCACCCGCTGCTGCATTTGGTAACGCTGTCTATGTGAATCAGTTCGTCGAACTGCAACAGGATTACGACAAACAGACTCGTGTGGGATTGGTAATTGACAGTGGCGCAGACCAGATAACGACGACGCCAAGACTTCCGGAGGTTATCGTTGATAACAGATCACCCGGAACGACGTCGGTCGGCAGTTGGCCGATTTCAGAAGCGGTCGGTTTCTGGGCGACAGATTCGGTGTGGAGCAGAACTTCGGGCGGCAGCTTCAGGTTCAATGCAGCTCTCGTGACGGGCACCACTTATGCCGTTTACGAATGGCATACCGCTTGGCCAAGCAGATATAATGCTGTGCCCCATCAGGTCAGGAACGGCACTACGCTGCTTGCTACGGTAAATGTGAATCAAAGGATTAACCCAAGTCAGTGGAATCTGATAGGCATTTACACCTTTGGCTCAGCTGGCAGCGTTACGATTCTTTCAACGCCAGGAAACGCCAACAGTACCTGTGCCGATGCTGTACGGTTTGTACCTGTAACGCTGCAAAGCATTGAAATCACAGGCCCGGCAACCGTAG
>MHYB01000062.1:23854-24081 GCA_001824635.1 Planctomycetes bacterium GWF2_50_10 | reverse complement strand
TATCAATACGACAGGCGTGCTTACGGCGCCATCGGTAACGGCCAATACTTCGGCGGTAATTTCCGCTCAGTACGCCGCCAACGGCATAACCGTAAATGACACACATGATGTTACCATACTTAATAACGGAGCATCGCCTGTCGAAGTTACAGTTGACAACAGGTCTGCTGGGACGACATCGGTCGGCACATGGGATATTTCTGGCGCGACTGGCTTCTGGGCAATAG
>MHYB01000062.1:6274-23834 GCA_001824635.1 Planctomycetes bacterium GWF2_50_10 | reverse complement strand
GGGAACTTACGCGGTTTACGAATGGCATACCGTCTGGCCAAGCAGGGTTACCAATGTTCCCCATCAAATCAGGAACGGCACTACTCTGCTGCAGACAGTACCGGTCAATCAGCGGATAAATGGTGCACAGTGGCGTCTGCTCGGCACATATACTTTTGGTACGACCGGAAGCGTTACCATCCTCTCGACATCAGGAAACGCCAATAGCACCTGTGCAGATGCAGTAAGGTTTGTGCCTGTTCCTTAAAAAACCGCAAACAAATGAATATATGCAGAAAGGAAAAAAATAATGAATGGCAAAACACATAAAAAAATACTGACGTCGCTTTTGATCCTGCTGGCAAATTGTGCGTCGGGGTGGGCGGATGTTGTATTGAACTGGAACTACACCGCTCTAAACGCGGTCAAGACGGCTCAATATACTTCTGTAGCAGCCTCGCGGGCGATGGCGATGGTGCATGTGGCGATGTACGATTCGCTTATGGCAATAGACAAGAATTATCAGCCGTTCCATGTAACAACGGCTTCCGCACCTGGTGCATCTCGCGAAGCGGCTATTTCATCGGCCGCACACAGAGTACTGGTTTCGTTATTTCCGGCTCAAGCCATGTCGTTCGATATGGCCCTTGCCGACGAGTTGGCGCAGATACCGGATAGCCAGTCAAAAACAGACGGTATCGCTTTGGGGCAGTCTGTCGCTGACGCGATAATCGCCTGGCGTGCCGGCGACCATTCGAGCGATGTTGTGCCATACAACCCGCCCGTCGGTCCGGGCTACTGGGTGCCGACGCCACCGATGAACATGCCTGCGATGAATCCGCAGTGGGCCATTGTTACGCCATTTGCTCTTGTGAGCAATTCGCAATTCCGTCCGGGTCAGCCGCCCGCTCTCACC
Source organism: Planctomycetes bacterium GWF2_50_10 (assembly GCA_001824635.1). Lineage (GTDB taxonomy): Bacteria > Planctomycetota > Phycisphaerae > Sedimentisphaerales > GWF2-50-10 > GWF2-50-10. The sequence continues at coordinate 22,939 of MHYB01000062.1, read as the reverse complement.
AGCGCCGAGTATACGGCCGCTTTCAATGAGGTGAAGTCGATCGGCTCAAAAACAAGCGCCACTCGTTCCCAAATGCAAAGTATGACGGCGATGTTCTGGATGGATATGCCGGGGACATGGACAACAGTAGGAAGGTGGAACTTTATCGCTCGCCAAACAGCGATGCGACATCATTCAAATTTGTGGCAAAACGCCCGGCTCTTTGCTATGTTCAATGTCGCTCTTGCCGATGCGGGCATACAAGCCTGGGATATCAAGTATGCCTATAGCTTTTGGCGTCCCATCACGGCCATTACACAGGCCAATACGGATAATAATCCTGCTACGATCGAAGATACCGCATGGGAACCTTATATAACCACACCAGCTTTTCCCGAATATGTTTCCGCTCACAGCACTTTTAGCGGAGCGGCTGCACAGATATTGGCCGATTTTTTCAATGACGATAATATCAGCTTTACCGTTACATCATACACAGATCCAAATATGCTGCGTGTATATAGGAGTTTTACACAGGCGGCGGATGAAGCCGGTATCAGCCGTATCTATGGCGGCATACATTTTAGCTTCTCGAACCGTTTAGGTCTGGATGCGGGACGCTCTGTCGCCAAGTATGTTTTACATAATTACATGCAGCCGACTGTTCCGCTGCTCGACACCGATCCAAACGATACCGATGGCGACGGCGACCTTTACAACGACGTAATCTATAAACGTATGGGCGCAGGCGACGGTTTTGTCAACATGGCCGATGGAAAGCTCCAGTACATCTTCGGTTTCAATGAACTTACCGGCGTTCCGGAAGATATGATAATGCATTATGGCATGACTGCCGCGGAATTTCCTGCACCGACGATAAGAGTAAAGGAAGGACAGACACTTCATCTTGACCTCACAAATGTCGGCATGCCCATGCGTCCGGACTTGTTCGACCCGCATTCAATCCACTGGCATGGATTCTCAAATGCCGCTCCGGTCTTTGACGGCGTGCCTGAATCATCCATCACGATCAATATGGGTGGTACGCTCAGATACTATTATAACGTAGTCGAGCCTGGAACATATATGTGGCACTGCCATGTCGAAGCTACAGAACACATGCAGATGGGTATGCTTGGCGCGTTGGCTGTACTGCCTAAGCAGAATAACCTGCCTAACGACGCTAACCTCAACGGTTTTACTCATCACAAGGGTTATAAGTATGCTTATAATGATGGCGACGGTTCGACATACTATGATATCGACTACTCGCTCCAGATGCATTCCTTCGATCCCAATTTCCATGACCTACATATTGGTGTCCAACCGCTGCCTTTCGCGATGATGAAAGATAAATATGCGATGTTCAACGGCAGAGGCTACCCGCAGACCATCGATAGCAATTCGTTCGCGAATACCGAGAATGGCGTTGTCAGTAGTAAGATACCTTCTCTGATCTCCGCTATTAAGGGCGAACGTATCCTGCTGAGAGTTTCAAGCCTTTCGACAACCGACTACTTCACAATGCGCGTACTCGGCATACCGATGAAAGTGATCGGCGCTGGCGCACGTCAGCTAAGAGGACCTGACGGCAAAGACCTGTCGTATTACACAAGTTCGCTGACTTTGGGCGGCGGTGAGACTTACGATGTTATGCTTGACACCAGGAATGTCCCTGCGGGCGTCTACCCTGTCTATACCACTAACCTGAATTTCCTCAGCAATGACAAAGAAGATTACGGCGGAATGATGACAGAAATCATTGTCGCTGATGGTGCGGCCGGGATACCGTCTATTCCGGATGGTTCAGGCGGCGGTGGTGGCGGCGGACATACAGGACATTAAGAACAACTTTAATTTGGAGGTAATTTATGAAAATAGAAAATAGAAAATTAATAATCGTAACGCTTATGGTGCTGTGCTGTCAAACCATACTGCCGGCAATGATCGATGGCGTAACCGGTACGGCATTCAATTTTACTGTTCGCGAAGATTATATCAGTACGCCTGACGGCGGAAGCTGGTATATGTGGGGATATGCTCTGAACAATCAGCGAATGCAGTACCCCGGCCCGACGTTAATAGTAAATCAGGGCGATACCGTTACAGTAACTCTGCAAAATGGATTGGTTGCGCCATATAATACAATGCCTGTCTCGATCATTTTTCCAGGTCAGTCGGGAGTAACCTCTGCCGGCGGTTCAGCAGGGCTGCTTACACGCGAGGCACTGCCAGGGCAAACAGTAACATATACGTTCACGGCATCGCAGCCTGGAACTTATATTTACCACAGCGGAACGCGTCCCGACTTGCAGATCGAAATGGGTCTAGTCGGAGCGATAATTATTCGTCCCGCCGGTTATGACCATATGATGTCCACCGCATACGAATCTATGGATTCGATGTACGATCATGAATATCTCTTCCTGACCACTGAAATAGACCCGATCGTTCATCAGCAGGTAGAAGTTGGTGATATCGACGCTGTGGATATGGCCAAATGGTTCCCTGTGTACTGGTTCATAAACGGGCGATGCGCACCGGATACGATGGATGCGCCGAACATAGCCTGGTTGCCCACTCAACCGTATAATTGTATGCCAATGATGCATCCAGGCGATAAGCTGCTTGGCCGTTACATTCAGGCCGGCCGCGATCCGCACCCATTCCACACGCACGGCAATAACTTCACCGTTATCGCCCGCGACGGCAGACTTCTCAGATCGCAGGGCGTTATGGGCGCAGACCTCGCTTATTCCAACTTCACGCTTTTTGTCCCGCCGGGCGGAACGTCTGATTTCATTTTTGAATGGACTGGCAAAGCCCTTGGCTGGGATATATATGGCCATGCTCCAGGCGACCCGATGGAGCCTCACGAGTACGCACCCGACCACGGCAAGCCTTTCCCGGTAGCCCTGCCTCCGCAGCAGTTCCTCACCAACGGAGCCATGTGGAGCGGCAGTCCGTTCCTCGGGACAATGGGTTCGCTTCCTCCGGGCGAGGGAGGGTTGAATCCCAACTCCGGCTACAGTTACATGTGGCATTCGCATAACGAAAAAGAAATGACCAATTACGATATTTTCCCAGGCGGTCTTATGACGATGTTGATGATCGAACCGCCAAGTGCCCCAATTCAACACTAATTCCGGAAGGAGCGAACTTATATGAAAATAAAATTAACGATACTGCTTGCTTTGATAACTTTTAGCTCGTCGGCTTTGGCGATAGAGTATTATCTCCGAGCCGATGTAACTACCAAGATCATGCCTGATGGCGCGGTTATTACCATGTGGGGTTTTGCCAAAGACTCCGCGATGAATACCGACGACGGCGTTGTAACAGTACCTGGCCCAATGCTCGAAGTTCCGCTCGGCGACCCTAACTTGATCATTCACCTGAAAAACGATCTCACAGCTGCCAGCGTCGGCCAAATGTCTGAGCCGGTGTCGATAGTGATACCAGGGCAACTCACCGCCTTTGGGCCAGCGAGATTTGATCAGACAAACCCGCTTTATCAGGGACGCATGCGTTCGTTTACCACGGAGGCATTGCCCGGCGGCCCGTATGTAACGTATTCGTGGACGAATTTCAAGCCCGGCAGCTATGTGTACCACTCCGGCACACATCAGGCTGTCCAGGTACAGATGGGTCTCTATGGCGGCGTAACAAAGGATATCGATGTCAATGTCGCGTATCCGCCTGATGTCAATTATACAAAAGCGGTTCCCGTGTTCTATAGTGAGATCGATCCTACGCTGCATACCGCTGTAGCCAACAATAATTATGGCCCAGCCAAACCCGTTACAAGCACAATCGACTATACCGCCAGGTATTTCCTTGTCAACGGTCAACCATTTTCTGGCGACACCACGCCGCTTGCGACAATAGATGTCGGCCAGAAGCTCCTTCTGCGTTTCTTCAATATGGGTCTCAAGGGTCGCTATCCGATGCTTGACGGTATGCATATGCTCGCCGTTGCCGAAGATGGCAATCCCTATAGGTACCCCACAGAACAATACGTTCTGAATCTCTCTGCCGGTCGTACCATGGATGCGATTATAACGCCGACGGTGCCGGGCACTTATTCGCTGATCGATCGCGCTCTTGGCCTTGCCAATAATATAACAAGACCAGGCGGTATGATCAGCTTCATCGTTGTTACCGGCCAGCAGAATGTTCCGACCGTGCCTGATGCACCAACAAGTTTGAATGCTGTCGTGATCAATCCGCATCAGGTTAATCTCACATGGACTGATAATTCGGATAATGAAACAGGCTTCCGACTCGAACGTGCAATTGGAGCCGGCGTTTTTGCGGTGATCCAAACGCTCGCGGCCAACGCAACAGCGTTTAACGATACCGCCGCCCCTGATGGCTCAACGCTGAATTACCGCGTAATAGCTTTCAATGACGTGGGCGACTCTCTGTCTTCAAATACAGCGACCATCGCAACACCGCTTGTCGCGCCTTCCAATGCTGCCGCCGTGATGTCATCCCGTCCGCCGCTGACTGTCACTGTTACTTGGACAGACAATTCTACCAGCGAAACAGGCTTTGCGATCCAGCGTGCGACCAATGCCGCCTTCACTACGGGCGTAACAAATTTCACTGCTGCCTCTAATGCGACCAGTTTCGTTAATAATCTGACTTTTAGCTCTAACATCACATACTATTACAGGGTCAGAGCGACAATCGGCACAGCTTTCTCGGCATGGTCGAATACTGCGCAGGTACGCATCGCTCCGCCGGCAGCGCCATCAGGCTTGACTGCAACTTTGGGAGCCAACCCATTGCGGATATCGCTTGCATGGAACGACAACTCGACCGTCGAAGCCGGCCACCAGATACAGAGGGCGTTAAACTCAGCCTTTACTTCTTCGGTAACCAACTTTGAAGTAGCGGCGAATATCATGGTCTACACTGACAACTCTGTTCTACCCAATGTCAGGTATTACTATAGAGTGCGTGCCTTTAACGGCGTCAACAATTCCGGCTGGTCGAATTCCGTAAATCTCTTAACGCCAGGCACAACACCAGCCATAACGATAATTGATAACGGTCAGGCCGGCACGTCGTCGACTGGTACATGGCAGACGTCAACCGCTCCAAATCCGTACGGCACAAATTCCTTGTGGAGCTATAACGGCGCAACATATACATGGTCGTTCACGCCGACAGTAACAGGAACATATCGCGTCTCGATGTGGTGGACCGCTCTGGCAAGCCGATATACCGCTGTGCCGGTAAGGATATGGAATGGCGGCACTGTCGCTAATCTTACCATCAATCAGACGCAGAACGGCGGCGTATGGAATGTCCTGGGGCAATACACCTTCACTGCCGGAACGACTTATAGGGTTACGATGACCGCAACACCCACCAACAGTCCGCCCAGTACTTGTGCGGACGCGGTGAGGTTTGAACGGCTTTGAGTAACTGAAGCGGTATATAGTCAAACATGGAGGGAAGTTCACTTCCCTCCATGATATTTAAATCAAAGATGGATAGGAAGTGTTTCATATGTCAAATATGTTTTATATCGCAAGAAACTTATTGTGTATGATAATTTGTACAACCACCGTCTTTATTGCCGGCTGTAGCACATATAGACAATGTGATTCAAATTCTCTACCCTCGGCTGCTTCGTATGCGGCTCAGGATACTGGCCAGCCTCAGCCGCCGGTAAATAGCCCCTATTACACCAACTCACTAAGTATTGACAAGCAGCAAAAAGTTTTTGATGAATTAGGCATCTACGTCGTATCATGCCGGCTTAGTTCAAGTGGCTATATGGTAGATTTCAGGTATAAGGTCATCGACCCAAATAAAGCCGCGCCGCTATTCACCAACAAAACCGATCCACACATAATAGACCAGGCCACTGGCGCAATGTTCATCGTACCCAATCCGCCCAAAGTGGGCAAATTGCGTACGACAAGGCAGCCAAAAAAGGATAAAATATATTTTATGTTCTTTGCCAACCCCGGCAAATACATAAAACCTGATAACAAGCTCACTTTCGTCTGCGGCCAGCACAAGATCGAAGATGTTGTTGTACGGTAAACATAATTTTTAATAAGCGTTGTGTGTTTATATGCTGTATAGATCATTATTTGTAACTTTGGCCTGCTTATTATTGATGATAAGCTCCGTTGATGCCGACACCACTCTTGATCCTGATCTAGCCGATGCTTTGAGAACCGTTGCGCCAGATAAAGAGTTTCCCGTTATTGTTACATTGGCCGACAAAGCCAATATCGCGGACATTCGGGAAACCAATAGATCACGACAACGCGAAAGGATAATCGCACATCTGAGAACTAAAGCAGAGAATTCACAAAAATCCGTCAGGGCATTTCTTTACACCAATAACGCAAAACGAGTCCATCCATTCTGGATAAACAACAGTATCGCTGTTACTGCCAATACTGCCATCATAAAAAAACTTGCCGCCATGCCCGGCATCGAAAGTATCAGGATCGACCAAACGTTCCATGCACCAACGACAGCTTATATACCCGCCGCAGACTCGTGGAATCTGCCTGCTATAAATGCTCTGGAAATGTGGTCGTTGGGATTTACCGGCCAGGGCGTCTTGGTGGCTACTTTGGATACAGGTGTAGATGGTCAGCATCCCGACCTTGCAGGCCGCTGGCGAGGCGGCAGCAATAGCTGGTTCGACCCACACGACCAGCACACCACGCCCTATGATGCTGCCGGCCATGGAACAGGTGTAATGGGTCTTATCATTGCTTCGCATAGCGATGGTAGCGCGATAGGCATCGCACCAGACGCGCAGTGGATCGCCGGAAAACTCTTTAACGACGCAGGCAGTGCAAACTTTAGCGATATTCACGCCTGCTTTGAATGGGTTCTTGATCCTGATGGCAATCCGAATACAGATGACACTCCCGATGTTGTCAATAACTCATGGGGCTTTAAAAACAATGTCAACCAGTGTATTAGCGATTTTGAGGAGGATATTGAGGCACTTCAGGCGGCTGGTATAACAGTCGTTTTTGCCGCCGGCAATACAGGCCCGAATCAATCCACGAGCATCAGTCCCGCTAATTACGTGATCTCTTTTTCGGTGGGAATGATTGATGAAAATTTGATAATCGACAGTGCCAGTGCCCGCGGTCCCTCCGCCTGCGATAGCGCTATTTATCCTAAAGTCGTAGCCCCTGGCGCAGGGGTACAAACCTGCGATCTGTATGGGGGATATGCTACTGTCTGGGGTACATCTTTTGCGTCGCCGCATGTATCAGGTTCATTAGCTTTGCTGAGAAGCGCCTTCCCCGCACGTCCCGCAGCGCATTTGGAGTGGGCGTTGATGAATTCCACCCGCGACCTCGGCACTCCAGGCCCCGACAATATCTACGGCAACGGCCTTATAAATACCGCGGCCGCATACAGACTGCTTCTCTGTGATATATCTGCCGATGGACATATAGACTATCTCGATTTTGCCCTCTTCGCCGACAAATGGCTGACGGCTGATCCACAGAGTGACCTCAATTCTTATGATCCGATAAACATGGCCGATTTCGCTATCTTGGCTTCATATTGGAAAAAGTGACTTTAAAGCTTTTTCTTTCGGGTAATCCCCACATGCGCCGAGCGGTTCCGGGCAGCCGGAGTGACCAATGGTTTTCAACATTTTAAGGTGTAATATGCTCTGAACCATAGTGAGCGGCAGGGGAGGAGATCCGGCCAACCAGTCTTCGCAGGATGCCCCACGTTCGACGACAGCCAGGTGAAGCACCAGAAACCCGCAGTTACGCAAGGCTGGCCTATATCGCCGCCAAAGGTTGCCAGTTAGATAAAGAATTTTCAATAAAACGTGGTTTTTTGATGAAAAAAATGAGGTTAGACAAAGGTTAGACCATATTTTGTCTAAGTGCTATTTTTCGCGAACAGGTACGGACAGGAACAGACACGAACAGACGCTATAAGTATGGGATAAACAAAGACTTGTATCGTAAGTGCGGACGCTATAAAGAGTTAAAAAAGACCTAAATTGTGTCTCTTAATCAGCGGGTCGTGGGTTCGAATCCCCCATTGCCCATTAAACCCAAGTCTTTAACACAAGGACTTGGGTTTTTTGTTTTTATCCCCATTTTAAACCCAAAACGCCCTGCTTGTCTTCCGTTGCGGGTTGGAAGTTGGGGTCGGGCAATCGTAAAATATTGAAATTCTTGTAACGAAATCCGGCCAGTCCGCATCTTTCTTAATATATGGAACCGACATACAATGTCATGTTCAAACAGATGTAATTGAGGAGCTCCATTATGGCGAAGTCGATGTACTTAAGAAGCGTGGTCGTAGTGGTAATGCTGTGCGGGATTTCGTTTGCGGCTGATACTAACATGCCTATTGAGAAACAAGAAATACTGCGGCTCAATCCAAACCTCAAATTCCCCACACTGGCAAGATATGAAGCAGAAATCAAAAAGCCTGGGTTAATCCTTGATAGTAATTGTATCTGCTTATTTGCACCAAAAGAAAAGGCCCAGGAAGCAAAAATTGTTTTCAAGTATTTGGTACAAGCGTACAAAGAACTGTATCGAATAATCGGCAGGCATACGGAATATAAAATCGTTGTATATCACTTCCCTGAAGCTAATCCCAATTTTAGCGGAGGAACCAGTAATTGCACGCTATGGTACGGCGTCAAAAATCTCGATCTGGCGTCAAGCGAGGAGTGGAAAAAGTTTCATATTCCGCATGTATCCGGTTATATCGAGGAGATGGCGCATAATTTTGTTTCGGGAACACATGCACAATTCGGGTGGGAGATGGTCGGTTGGAGTGTCGGGGTGAAAGTTACAAGTAAAGTGGCGGCAAATCCCCTGCTGAAAAATGCAATACATGCGACACGGCAGGGACAGGCACAGACGTTTAATCACTATGTACAAGGTGGTTATGTTTTCCCCGGCGATCTGCCGCCTAACCAGTGCGATAGGATTCATGCATACATACTCTGGCAATGTGAACAGAAATATGGTCCTGATTTCTGGCCGAACTTTTTTAAAGAAATTGCAAAAGAGCAGGAATCTCTGGCGACTGCCGCCGTAATTTCCGACAGTGATAGGAACCGGAATGAACGCTATCAAATTACTGTTGAATGTTTTAATCGGCTCCATGGACTTAATTTCAAGGAAATGCTAAAGAAGAATCAAATATCCCTGAACACGGATTTAAAGTCTCTTCATCCGACAGATAGCGGATGGAACAGAAAATTTGTTCCGAGTAGAGAGTCTCCATCAACTACTTCGTCTGTAATCATTGACTCAGAAAAGTTACCACCTCTTCATCGGGCTGCATATATGGGTGATGGTGCCAAAGTGAAACAATTGCTCGCAGAAGGTGCTGACGTGTGTTCTAAAAATTGTTATGGATTGACGGCTCTGCATTTGGCAGCGATGAACGGTCATCAGGCAACTGCTGAAGCGTTGCTCAATGGTGGCGCGGACATTAATGCACGCGATGAACAGCGGCAAACTGCTGCGGATCTTGCCAAGAAGAAAGGAAACGAGGGAACGGCAAAATTTCTTAGTGAAAAAGAATCACAGGCTTCGAAAACCCTCAAGGAGTCCAATTTCATTATAAATTGATCAAACGTCCAGGGGCGGAAAGCAGGCGGATATTTTACACAGTGCAGCTACAAATGAATTCGAAAATGAGAAATTCGTAAAAAAACGGCGAGGTAGGCCGCTTCGCGGCGATATTTAGAAAGGTCCTTCGGATACGCTCAGGAAGACGGGTGATGATGATCAGGGTTTGATGATGAGAACGGGTTCGCCCCGGCTGTGGGCTTTAATAGAAGAGAAGGAGGGGGCGGACGTTACACCCATATCTTGCGATATGGGCTACTCCCTATCGCTCCTGAAGGGGCTATTGGAATAGAAAGCCAAATCGCTGCGCGAAAGTTTTTATGCTGGATTCCCGCCTTCGCGGGAATGACAAGTCACTTATGTGCGATATGGCAATAATGGTGGGCAAGAGTACTTGCCCACCCTACGCTTGGCTAAACTGACAAAGCATCAAATCCGAAGCACGAAGCAAATTACAAATGGCAAATACCAAATCTCAAACTAATTAAAAATTCGAAAAATGAAATTCAAAACAAACAGTAATATAGTTCACAGTCTTCAATTTGGTGGGCAAGAGTACTTGCCCACCCTACGCTTCGCTAGGCCGTGCCACAAAGGAAGCATTATTTTTATTTGGTGGGCAAGAGTACTTGGCGGGGTTACGACAGACTTTTTTTATTAAGGCTGGGCAGGTGCTGTTTAATTTTGAGAACTGGCGCGAAGATATCGCCTAGTTTCTCGACGCGTTTGATCACGTCGGGGGCTTGGAAAATTAATTTTTCTATGTGGCCGGTTCTGTGGACTTCTTCGAGTTCTTTCCATTGCAGGGGCGTGGAGACGGTTGGCATTTCTCGTGCGCGGAGTGAATAGACGGCCACAGTGGTTTTGTGCTGGTCATTCTGGCTCCAATCGACAAATACCTTGCCGGGGCGGAGGTCTTTTCGCATGTTCGCGGTTATGCGTTTTGGATCCTGGCGTTCGAGGAGGTTTGCGATGGCGTTGGAGAAGCTTTTTGTCTGGTCGTATGTTACAGGGGTGTTTAGCGGGACGTACAAATGCATTCCTTTGCCGCCGCTGGTTTTTATGAACGAGCGCAGGCTGAGGTGCTCGAACATATCGCGCAGCATGAGTGCGACATCGGCGCAGTCGTGGAGATCGGCAGGCTCGGTTGGATCGAGATCGAAGACCATTGAAGTGGGGCGGGTTACATCTTTTGCCATTGCAAGGTTGGGGTGAATTTCTATTGAGGCGAGATTGGCGAGCCAGACGAGGGCGGCAACAGAATCTATGAGGCAGTAATTTACGACGTCCTCATTATGCCTGCTGTAGACCGGTGCTGTTGAAAGCCAGTGAGGTCTGTGGCTGGGGCATTGCTTTTCGTAGAAGAAATCTTTGTCAACGCCTTCGGGGTATCGTTTTAGCGTGATGGGTTTGCCGGAGATGTGGGGCAAGATGAAGTGCGCCATCTGGACATAATAATTTATTACTTGCCCCTTGGTGAAGCCAGTGCGCGGATAGAGCACCTTTTCAAGGTTGGTCAGGTGAAGCTCCTTATCATCTATCGAGACTATCGTCACGCCGGTCTCTTTCGCTTTTTGGCCTGTTCAAGACTGTGCTCAAGGGCACTCATAAGGTCGCTGACCCTGGTTGCCTCGGGCGGCTGGGCGGGTCCAGTTATGATCTCCTGGCCCTGTGCCTTTGCTTCTATAGCTTCATGGACGCGCTTACGGTACTCGTTTTGATAGTTTTCGGGCTTGAAATCGGTATAGAGCGTCTCAATGAGCTGCTTGGCCATTTTCAGCTCGCCCTGGTTTATCTTTACGTTTGCGCCTAAGTCGCCGACCACCTTCGACTCGACTACCTCGTCGGCAAAGTGCATCAGTTCGAGGCAGATCGCGTTTTCCATGGGTCTGAGGGCGGCGAGATATTCCTTGCCGCGCATGACGAATTTGGCTATCGCTACTTTGCCTGATTCCTTCATTGCTTCGAGGAGAAGCTTGTACGGTTTGGCAGCGTTTTTGGGCGCAAGGTAATAGGGTTTTTCATAATAGATCGGGTCGATCTTGTCGATATCGACGAAGTCGAGAACCTCGATGGCGGAACTTTTTTCGGGTTCGAGATTTTCGAGTTCATCCTTGTCAAAGACGACGAACTGCTCGGGCGCGATTTCAAAGCCTTTGAGTAAGTCTGCACGGTCGACCTCTTCGTGATTTGCCTCGCATACGAGTTTTTGACGAACTCTTGATTTGTCGCGGCTGCAAATCTGGTGGAAATGCAGGTCTTTGTCTTTTACCGCTGTGTAAAGCTGTACGGGAATATTTACCAGTCCGAAACTTATTGAACCTGTCCACATTGCTCTTGGCATATAACCTCCTTTTTTAAGAAAATCCTAAGCTCGAAATCCGAAGCACGAAGCAAATTACAAGCACCAAAAAAACAAATAACAAACAAATTCAAAAAAAAGAAAATCAAAAATCAAAACAAGACTGGATCCCCGCCTGCGCGGGTATGACAAGTCACTTATAATTCGCTTGGTAATAATGGTGGGCAAGAGTACTTGCCCACCCTACGTTTCTACGTTTCTACGGTTCGTAACACGGCCTAGCTATCGCTAGACCTTATCCTTTTAATTTTATTTCTTTGATTACGTCTTTTGCATCTTTATCGAAACGGAAGCCTTTGAATGAGGGCTGGCGGAGGATGTCCTGGGCTGTCCAGCCGCGGAATTCAATTTGGGCTACTACGACAGGCTCTACCCAAATAGCGTCAGTCCTGGCGGCGGGGGTGGCAAAGGGGCTTGCGTTACGACGGATCGGAGAGAGCGTTTCGACTATCGTGCGCCTGTCGGCATCTGTAAAGCCTGTGCCTACGGCGCCGGCGTAGATGAGCCTTTCTCCTTCATAGTAACCTAGCAGCAATGCGCCGAGCATATCGAGATGATCTCCTTTGAAAGTTGTCCAGCCGCCGACTACGAATTCCTGCGAGAGCACCAGTTTGGTTTTTATCCATGCACCGCTTCGTCTGCCGGGTTCGTAGAAGCTGTTGAGGCGTTTGGCGATAACTCCTTCAAGATGCAATTCGGCGGCGGCTTCGAGCATCGCATGGCCATGGCCGATGCTCAAGGGAGGTACCTGCCAATGCTTGTCGTTGAGTTCAAGGCTTTCGAGCAGCTTTCGCCTTTGGGAATATATTACCTGCATGGTTGAATATTTATCGAAATAAAGTATGTCAAAGATCATGTAGACGGCGGGGATGTGAATGGCTCGCTTGCGGGCTTCTTTGGGATCGTAAATGCCGAATCGGTGCTGAAGGAGATTGAAGCTGGCTTTTCCGTGTTCGTCGATCGCGATTATCTCGCCGTCGAGGACGACCTTTGTGTCTGGGAAGTGCTGGGCCAATGCGTCCAACTCGGGATAGCTTATGGAAATATCGAGCAGGTTGCGGCTTTGGAGGCGATGATTAATTCCGTCCCAGAAGTAAATCGTCCGCACGCCATCCCATTTATATTCAAAGGCATAGTTATCCTCATTGGCGGGCAAGCCGGAATAAAGAGCCATCATCGGGTCAACCTGATGCGGGATATTCTGCTCTTTTATGCCGTTGGGCAGTTCAATTTTTAGGCCTGCAGAATTCATTTTTGCCCCCCTGGTGCAAAGCTTAAAGCACGAATTCCGAAATCCGAAACAAATTTCAAGCACCAAACAGCAAATCACAACAAATTCAAAAGAAAGAAAATCAAAAACATACTGCCATTTAAATATTATACGTTATTGCACTGTAGAAAAGGTTAAAAAGTGTTGTCTTGGGTTTTGTGTCGAGTTTTTGGGAATTCAGGCCCTATTTAAGGCACAAACCCTGATTTCCATCGTGGGGCTGGTGGGTCCAAATCGGATTAGAAGCAACCATTAATAACTTGCGGCGTATATAATTTGACTTTGTAATTCCTTCGTGATACATTCTAGGGCTTATTTTTAATTAAGGTGTAAGTAGTTTATGACCAGGGACAGTATTCGAAACGTAGCGATAATCGCACACGTCGACCACGGTAAAACAACCATGCTCGACAGACTTTTATATCAATCAGGCATGTTTCGCGATGAAGACCTCGACAAATTGGCCGGTGGTCAGCATGGTCTTATTATGGATTCAAATCCGCTCGAACGTGAGCGGGGTATCACGATCCTCGCCAAGAACTGCGCAATCAAGTACCAAGACCCTAATGGCAAAGTCTACAAGATTAATATTATAGATACGCCCGGCCACGCCGATTTTGGCGGAGAGGTGGAACGCGTCCTCAAGATGGCCGACGGCGTGCTTCTTCTTATCGACGCTTTCGAAGGTCCGATGCCCCAGACCAGGTTTGTTTTGCAAAAAGCATTGGAAAACGGGCTCAGGCCGATAGTGGTAATCAACAAAATCGATAAAGTCGATGCCCGGCCCGAAGAAGTGGTAAACGAGGTGTTTGACCTGCTCGTATCGCTCGAAGCGGATGATATATGCCTTGATTTTCCGATCATCTACGCATCCGGCCGGGCGGGATGGGCAACTACGGATCTTGCCAATCCGACCACGGATATGCGTGCGATCATCGAGGCGATAGTCAAGTTCGTGCCTGCTCCAAAGATGGATAAGCACGCTCCTCTTCAGATGCTCGTTACATCGATCGATTATTCTGATTATGTCGGCCGTATCGCGATCGGCCGCGTGTTCTATGGTACTCTCAACAAGAACCAAGATGTGGTTGTGGTAGGCCGCACGGGCAAGAACACAAAACAAAAAGTAATACAGGTCCTTGAATTCGAAGGACTCAAACGTAAACAGGTTGATTCCATTCACGCGGGCGACATCTGCGCGATAGTCGGGCTTGATCCTGTGGACATTGGCGATACGATCGCGTGCGTTGAAAACCCACAGGCTCTGCCGATCATAGCTGTGGATGAGCCTACTCTCGATATGACATTCCGCATTAATGACGGCCCGTTTGCCGGGCGCGAAGGTCAGTTTGTCACAAGCCGTCAAATTAAGGACAGGCTTGAAAAGGAACTTCAGTCCAATGTGGCTCTTCGTGTGGCTCAGGGCGATACACCGGAAGAGTTCAGAGTTTCGGGCCGAGGTCTTATGCACCTTGGGATTTTGCTTGAAAACATGCGTCGCGAGGGTTTTGAGATATGCGTTTGCAAGCCTCGCGTTATCTTCAAGGAGGAAGACGGCGAGACGCTTGAGCCAATCGAATTACTCGTAGTCGACAGCCCAGTCGAATGTCAGAATGCGGTAATGTCCTGTATCGGAGACCGCCGGGCTGAGATGATAAAAATGGGGGCCAAAACCGGCGCACACGGTTTTATACAGATGGAATTCACTATTCCGGCGCGCGGGCTTATAGGTTTGCGGTCGAAAATGCTCACTGCCACACAGGGCAGGGCGATTATGCACCATAGGTTCTGGGATTATGAACCGATGAGAGGTGCTATACCACAACGTCTAAATGGCGTGATGGTCGCCACTGACACGGGGCAGGTAACAGCATACGCGCTTGACGGGCTTTATGACCGTGGTTACTTCTTTGTTAAGCCTGGCGATATGGTCTATGAGGGCCAGGTCGTAGGCGAACATGTAAAAGATGCCGATATTCCGGTCAACGCAAGCAAGCCCAAGCAGCTTACGAATATGCGTACGAGTTCCAAGGACGATGCGGCGAAGATCAGGCCGGCGCGTGAGATGTCGCTTGAAGCTGCACTTGAATACATCCAGGAAGATGAACTCGTCGAGATAACGCCCTTAAGCATCCGTATGCGTAAACGGTTCTTAAAGGAAACGGATCGCCGCAGGGCATCTCGCAAGAACGGGTAGTAAAAACAGAACTTGACAGGCTAAGGCTGTCTGTCAATAATTAGAATAGATTGGCCAGGGGAGCCGGGCGAGAGTTCGGCTGAGATACCGGTTGGTGACCCTCTGAACCTGATCGGGGTAATACCCGCGAAGGGAGTGCTTTAACGGAAACACCAAGCACCTGGTCATTTTGACCGGGTGCTTTTTTTATTTATGGGCTAAGTTTATGGCGATAACAGCGGAAGAGTTTAAGGCCGTGACGGTCAATAACCTTGGGCCGGCGGTTTGGGCTAAGCTTAATGGAGCTACGGTTGCTGTTGCGGGGCTTGGGGGGCTTGGATCGCGGGTTGCGCCGGCGCTTGCGCGGAGCGGGGTAGGCAAGCTTATCATTGTGGATTTTGATATTGTTGAGGCTTCAAACCTCAACAGGCAGGATTATTTTGCCGACCAGCTGGGGCTTGCGAAGGTGGCGGCTATGAGGGACAACCTGGCTCGTATTAACCCGGGGCTTGCACTTGAGGCACACAATTTGAAGCTCATTCCGGAGACGATCTGCTCGCTTTTTGCAAGTGCGGATGTGATAGTGGAATGCTTCGATAAGCCGGATCAAAAGCAAATGATCGCGGAAACGGTACTGGCGAGGATGAGTCCAAAGCCTATAGTCTCGGCATCGGGGCTTGCGGGGTATGGGCGGTCAAACGATATAACGACGAGGCGGCTTTCGGGGCGGCATATAGTGGTTGGGGATTTCGTTTCGGCTTCGGGGCCGGGTACGGGACTATTTGCGGGGCGAGTGGGGATCGCGGCACTGCACCAGGCTAATGCGGTAATTGAACTTTTGATCAATGAAGTGAAGTAGGGGCCTATATGTCTGTACAATTGAAAATAAATGGCGAACTCAAGACGTTTGAATCGGATATGCCAGGATCGCTTGGGGCATTGCTGGAGCAGCTTGGGGTAGATGCGGCGACGGTGGTTGCGGAGGTTGACGGGGTGATTATCGAACGGGCAAAATTTGGGTCGACAGTTCTTCGCGGCGGAGAGAATATTGAACTTATTCGTTTTGTAGGAGGCGGCTGATGCCTGACCAATTAATTATAGCTGGTAAGAGATTTGATTCGCGGCTGTTCATCGGCACGGGGAAATATTCCGGGCCGGGGATGATGATCAAAAGTATTGAGGCATCGGGGAGTTCGATGGTGACAGTAGCACTGAGGCGAGTTGATATCAACAACCCCGATGATGGGCTGCTGCGGGTGAT
>MHYB01000062.1:0-6266 GCA_001824635.1 Planctomycetes bacterium GWF2_50_10 | reverse complement strand
AGAAGTACCAGCTTTTGCCCAATACGAGCGGTGCGAGAGATGGTGATGAAGCTGTGCGGCTGGCAAGGCTGGCACGGGCGGCAAGCGGGATAAACTGGATCAAGCTGGAGGTTACGCCTGATCCGTATTATCTTTTGCCGGACCCTGTTGAGACATTAAAAGCGGCGGTGGTGCTCGTTAAGGAAGGTTTTATTGTGCTGCCTTATATTAATGCCGATCCTGTGCTGGCCAAAAAGCTTCAGGACGCGGGGACGGCAACGGTTATGCCGCTGGCAAGCCCGATAGGTTCAAACCAGGGATTGCAGACGCGGGCTGCGATAGAAATAATAATCGAGCAGGCAACGGTTCCGGTTGTGGTAGATGCTGGGCTGGGGCTGCCTTCTCATGCGGCCCAAGCTATGGAGATCGGGGCGGATGCGGTGCTTGTAAATACTGCTATAGCGACTGCGGGTGATCCGGTGGCGATGGCAGTTGCTTTTAAGATGGCCGTTGAGGCTGGGCGCATGGCGTATTTTTCGGGGCCTCGCGGGGCAATGCGGGGCGCGTCGGCATCGAGTCCGCTGACAGGATTTTTAACAGAAGCGTAATTAATTCAAATCAAACTCGAAATCCGAATATCGAAACTCGAAACAATATCAAATGAGCAAAAATCGAATATTCAAAACAAAACTTTGGCGGCCGGAACTCTTGTTTTGGTCATTTGAGTTTAGGATTTCGGATTTGTTTCGGATTTCGTGCTCTGTAGAAAAGTATTATCTCGCCCTTTCAGGGCTTATTTTGGATTGGATATTGACCCAGGGCTGCGCTTCGCTCCACCCTGGGCTATCAAATTTAGCCCTTTCAGGGCTGAAGACGAAATGTTTTCTAAAGAGCAGGATTTCTGATTTGTGCTTCGTATTCATCAACTGTATTTATCGTTTTTCCGGATGCGTTGTAATATAAAATGAACATAGATTTTGAGCAGTTAAAAAATATTGATCTCGCGGCGATCAGTGCGGAGCAGGTGAAGAGGCAGCTGGCAATGCCTGCGGCGTTTTCGATAGAACGGTTGGCCGCTTTGATCTCCCCGGCGGCGACGGCGTTTATTGAGGATATGGCGAGGTTATCAAGCGAATTAACGATTCGGCGATTCGGGCGTACGATAAACCTTTATGCGCCGCTGTATGTTTCAAATTACTGCGTCAACGCATGCGTTTACTGCGGGTATAACTGCAAGACGCACGTGCAGCGGACGCGGCTTACAGTTGAAGAGGCTATGGCTGATGCGGATATACTGGCGGGGCAGGGATTTCGGCATATACTGCTGGTGGCTGGTGAGGATAAGAAATATATCGATGCCGATTACCTGTCGCGGCTGGGAGAAAAGCTTCGGGGGAAATTCGCTTCGATATCGATCGAGGTGTATCAGCTTGAATTAGACGAGTACGAAAAGCTCGCGGCGGCGGGCGTTGACGGTATGACGCTTTATCAGGAAACGTACGACCGGGATATTTACGCAAAGCTGCATTGTGGGCCGAAAGCAGATTATGATCGCCGACTGCTGGCACATGAAACGGCGGCGAAGGCGGGGTTTCGGCGGGTTGGGCTGGGATCGCTGCTTGGGCTGACGGATTTTCGGTTTGAGACGCTGGCGCTGGGGGCGCATGCGGCGTGGCTTATGAAAAATTTCTGGCGGACACAGGTTTCGTTTTCGTTCCCGCGGCTTCGGCCGGCGGCTGAGGTTGATTTTAATTTTGCGCAAGATGTATCGGATACGGATCTTGTGCAGATGATCTTTGCGCTGCGGCTGTGCTTTGCGGATTCGGTGATGTATTTATCGACGCGTGAGCGGGGGGCGTTTCGTGATAATCTCATAGGGCTTGGGATAACGTCGATGTCGGCGGGTTCCAAGACAAATCCAGGGGGCTATACAGGCTCAAACGCGCTGGAGCAGTTTAATATTTCCGATCCGAGGACGCCTGATGAGGTAGCCAGGGCGATCGAGGCCAAGGGATTTGAGCCGGTGTGGAAAGATTTCGACGCGGCTTTTGCGAAATAATAGAGGGTACTTAATATTAGCGGCATGTGATATAGATTTTGGTATTTGTCTCGAAATCCGAAGCCCGAATCCCGAAACAAATTCAAAATTCCAAACGCAAATGACCAAAACAAGAGCGAGACTGGGGCGAGTTTTGTTTGAACATTCGTTTTTTTAGCATTTGAAATTGTTTCGAGCTTCGAGTTTCGGATTTCAAACTTATAACCTCAATGTCAATAAGTGCTTACATTAAGTCAAAACATCTTGTGACGCTGTAATATTAACAGTCGGGGCAGAGGCCTTCAAGTTCGACCTTTTGGCGCTGGACGCGGTAGCCGGGGGGTAAGTTCGATGTCATGGGCACGGTTGCTGTTTTGAGGCAAAGAGTGCGGCCGCAGGCGGTGCAGGTGAAATGCGGGTGGCACTGCGAATGACTGCAATTGTGGGCAAGTTCATAATACCATGACCGCTGTTTCAGGAAGGCCCTGTGGATGATGCCGGATTCGAGAAAGCTCTCCAGTGCCCTGTAAATCGTAACCTTGTTGAGGCCACTGTTGCCCAGTTTGGCGGCGATCTGCTCCTGTGTGAGGGGGGATGGCGATTTTAGCAGTACGCCGATAATCGCCAGCCGACCGGGGGTGGTCCTCAGCCGGGCCGACTTTATGATCTGCTGCGGATCAGTTGAATGTGCATGTTTCATAATCGCATTATAGCAGGCAGGATGGCATTGTGAAATGCTTTTCATTGACAACATGGCGGGCTTTGCCGATAATCCCATTGTACGTTTGATTAAGGCGGAGCCAATAAGTGCAGGTAATACTCAGCAGGGATAAATGGAACCAGGTCGCGAGGGGGCAGGTGCTGGCGATCGGCAATTTCGATGGCGTGCACCTCGGTCATCAGGCTCTGCTTGGACGCGCAAGGCAAATCGCGGATCAAAAAAAAGTCGGGCTTTGCGTGATGACGTTCGACCCGCATCCGGTTGCCATTTTGAAACCGGAAAAATCGCCCGGTGTTCTCACCCCGCTCGAATTTAAACTGCGTCTGTTGGAAAAGGCCAAAGTTGATTGTGTTGTGGTAGTCAGGGATAATTTTGATCTGCTCAACCTCTCGCCGGAAGATTTCATTGACCGGTTCTTAATGGTGCAGCTAAAACCATCGGCCATTGTTGAAGGGCCTAGCTTTACTTTCGGATTCGGCCGCAGCGGAAATATCGAAACGCTCAAGGCTATTGCCGCTACGCGGGGCTTTGATGTTGAGGTGGTCGAGCCAGTGCATATCGCCCTCAAAACAGCTTCAGATGCGATGGTATCGAGTTCGCTGATAAGGCAGCTTTTAGAAAATTCCGCTGTTGAGGATGCGTCATTGTGTCTTTCCAGGCCGTACAGACTGATTGGCCAGGTTGAGGCGGGTCGCGGCAAAGGCACGGAACTGGGTTTTCCAACTGCCAATTTGAAACCATTAAAGCAGATCATCCCTGCGGAGGGCGTTTACGCGGGCAATGTGCTAATCGGCGATACGCTTGAAGATGTTTGTAACGGCTCTGCGAAATTGCCGGCGGCGATCAGCATCGGCAGGGCGAGGACTTTTATTGCCGAACACCCTTTATTGCTTGAGGCGCATATCCTGGGTCAAAAAACGGGGCCGCTTTACGGGAAATGGATGGCACTTGATTTTATCGAATTCGTACGTCATCAGCAGCGGTTTGAATCGGTTGAAAAATTTAAAGAACAGATAGCTGTCGATTGCGCGAGAATAGAAAATATTCTGAAAATAAATGAGATACTTTGACGTTTTTTGTTTTTAGTTTAGAAATTCCTGCTTGTAGAAAAGGGCTGAAGGTGTCGCCCTTACAGGGCTTGGTTTTGTTTGTAAAGTTAACCCAGGGCTGCGCTTCGCTCCACCCTGGGCTATCATATTGCGCCCCGCTGGGGCTAAAATGGGAAAACTTCTAAACCCACGGTTGCCACCGTGGGCTGGTAAAATAACACTGTTGGCAGAATTAATGAGATATAAAAATGGCCCAAACCAAAGATTTTGATGATGCCCTGAGGTTCATAAATAATTCCCAGTGCGTACTTATAACTTCTCACACCCGGCCGGACGGAGACGCATGCGGCTCAATCGCGGCAATGATGATGGCTTTGAAGAAACTAGGCAAGAAATCCATGCCACTGCTTTTGTCGCCGCTGCCGCAATGGTATTCCTTCTTGTTTGAGACCAAAGTGCCTGTCCTTGGCGAGGATCTCAAGATCGAAGACCTCGACCGCGGCGATTACCTGCAATGCGACGGGGTTATTATTATCGATACCAACAGCTATATACAACTGCCGCAGTTCGATCTATGGTTGAAGAAAAAGCATAAGCCAGTACTTGTGCTTGATCATCATGTTACGAGCGACGGGCTGGGCGATGTGGAAGTAATCGATACCACAGCGGCAGCCGCCGGCCAGATAGTGCTTGACCTTTTCAAACATGCTCGCTGGGATATAGATCCCGCAATCGCTGCTGCGCTGTTTGTATCGTTATCCACCGACACGGGCTGGTTTCGGTTCAGCAATACCGACAGCAGGGTTTATGGTGATGCCGGGCGGCTCATAGATGCCGGCGCTCGTCCGGCAGATATCTACCAGGTGCTGTATCAGAATTTTTCGGTGGAGCGGTTCAGACTTTTGACTTTGCTGATGGAGAGGGTGGAGTTCCTGTTTGATAACAGGGTGGCCATAGGGTATGTGAACTTCGCCGATTTTGCCATAACAGGGGCAACTGCCCGTGATACGGAGAACCTTATAGATGAGTACCGCAGGGTCGGTTCTGTTGAGGTTGCAGTGTTATGTGTCGAACAAAAGGACTCAAAGATAAGGTGCTCTCTGCGGAGCAGGGGAGGTGTTGACGTCCAGGCGATAGCCTCTAAATTCGGCGGGGGCGGGCACAAGGCGGCGGCAGGCGTAACCCTTGACGGGCCATGTGAACGTGCTAAACAAATAATTTTAGGCGAATTGGGAGCCATTTTCGGCGATAAAAAATAGAGAATCTTTTGAGCCATATTGGAATGGGGGCGTATTGCTGTTATGCCGGTAACTGAAAAACAAAAAAATGAACTTTGTACATCGGAGGCTTGTCTCAAGATCAGGCCGCTGTGGCAGCGTCTTTTTTATCCGCTTATCGGCTCGACGCTCATTTTTATCGGCATGGCACTTGGACTTGTTCCGCTTATACCGGGCTTTCCTTTGGTGATTATCGGACTTCCGCTGGTGGCCTGTGTTCATCCTCGGCTGGAATTGTGGGTACGCCGCCGTCTGCATCATTTGTACCATAAATTATCCGATAAGATCAAAAAGCATCATTAAAGCCGAATTCAACGTCTAAATTCATGCACGGCAAAAGTCTTTATCTCGCCCTTTCAGGGCTGAAGACCGAAACTTTCTACAGAGCACAAAATCAGATTGATTTAGAACATCCGCGGCTCTGGCTCGTATAACGGGCACGCAATAATCAGTTATTTCTGGTTTTAATTGTTTTTTTATGGCCTGATTGAAATTGACATCTCCTGCAAATGGCTTATTATTTTCGAGATAAGCATTGTTGTGGATGAATACAGGGATGAAATTTAAACAGATTATATTTGTGCTGTTTCTGGCGGGCTGGTTTTGCGTATGCGCACGCGCCGATGGGCAGGATAACTCAAAACCCGAAACAAATCTCAGCCGTCAACAAAACGTCTACAAGGCCACGCTTTACACTTCCGCTGATGAGCAGATACGCATTCAAGCCGCAACCGAACTGCTTTTGAACCAGGATCCGCAGGCAAAACAGATTCTGCTTGAGGCTATAGCTCAGGAAGCAAATCCATTCGCGCAGGCGGCGGTATGCAAAGCACTGGTTCAGCCCGATGTTCTTAATGTCAAGAGCAGGAGCGAGTTTATCGATCCCTTGTTCCGAATTCTCCTCAACGGAGCAGACGCGCAGGCTCTGATCGCGGCTGAGGCACTTGTAGGATATGATTATAAAAACATAGGCGAACGTCTGCGCAAAGCAATTAAAGATGAAAGCCTTGCGATTCGTTCGCGGCTCAATGCGGTGTATGCTCTGAAGGTAAGAGCCGAAAAGGAAGACATCTTTGAACTGATCGACCTGCTCAATTACAAAAATATCGCTATTTCCGGAAAAGCAGAACTTGCTCTGCAGGACCTGCTTGGTTTGCCGGTCGGTACGGATAAATCCGAATGGGCGCAGGTTCGCAAGGAAC
>MHYB01000061.1:28879-31173 GCA_001824635.1 Planctomycetes bacterium GWF2_50_10 | reverse complement strand
CTGCTAAAGATCGCCAATAATAAGCACTAAGCTCGAAATCCGAAACAAATTCTAAAACCAAAAAAATAAATTCCAAAACAGCGGCAAAAATTTCGCGAATTACACTGATTTGGGAAATCTGCTGTTTATAGTGGTTTTATATTTCTGGATTACAAACATTGCCGGGATAATACAGAGTACTCCATAAAACAGGGCTGCTGAAGGTACGAATCCACTTGTCATATTCACAAAAAAGCCAAGAGGGCTAAACCAGGAAATTGTTTTGCTTTCAAAGACGGCACCTAAAACCATTGGAACAACGATAATTACGGCTGAGACAAACAGAACCAAGAACAATGAAAAACGAAAAAGGCAATATATCTCTTTGAGTAATGAGCCTAGTAAGACAATCAGAAACAGCATGGCGATAGTACCGAGCAGGTGAGTTATAAAAGGGGAGACGGAGATAATCGCAGCCGCAGCCGCAAAGCCGATCCAAACGGCCATTAGAAGCAGATCCAGGGAGATATTGGAATTTTTTAGAAGAGATGCTGTTAACTGATTCCTATTTGAAGAAGCAGACTGGGCGCCCAAGATTTCCAGGTAGTGTTCCAACTTCAGCATCGAAAAGAGCGGCACGGTGAAAAGAACCGATGCGGATGTCGTTAAAAACCCACAGAAACCTACCGTCGAATCCAGAGTATTCCAGAATAAGCCAAGTGTAACTACCTGGGCACCCGCAAAGAACAGCAGTGCTCCAGTGCCATTCATCAGCGGTTCGTTTTCTTTATTAAATTTGCGGGACAAACCTTTGAGAGTCCAAGCGGTGAAATAAATTGTCAGACAACTCAGGAGTGTTAAAAGCGGAAGGCTGAAAACGAAAAATTTGCCCGTTGCTGATTCCAGTTCGTTATTGCGGAAAATATTAGCTATAAAACCAAACAGCCATGGACCTACGAATACAATCGGTATAATCACGGCCATATTCGAATTAGTTTTCTTTTTGTGGGTTGAATTTAGCGAAACCAGCAGCATCAGACTGGCTGCCAGCAAAGAGCTTGTAATTATCAGCACAAATAACTGGATAAAAAACCATATACTGATCGCGCTTAGTGGAACAACGAAAAGCATGATAATGAAATTAACTGCTCCTACAGCCAGGGCAGCGGCATTTTTGCCGACGAGGATACCCCAGGTTTTCTGGGAAGCAGACAAAGGAAGCATTTTAAAAAAGTCATAAGATTTTTCAGTAACTTCATCGCGGATAGCGGCAAAACAGTTGTTAGGTATCCATAACCAAAAGACAACTGCCTGAAAGACCGTGAACTGAACAAAGATGCTCCTGCACAGTTGAGAAGCATTGTCATAATGTCCCGCAATACTGATGGTTAGATTTATAATGAAGATAACCATCAACAAGCCAATGTACAGAATGATACTGGTGTACAACCTGGAGGGCCGAAGGATTGAGAACAGGTAGCGTTCAATCAACGGGTTAGATTTCATTAAGGCCAGCATTACTTAGTCTCCTTCTGAGAAGTTATGCTCATAAAGAGCTGCTCAAGATCGCATTTATTCTGGTGAAATCCAGTTACTTCGATACCATTGTCAACGAGAATCTTGTTTACTGACGCAAGTTCTTTAAGGTCTGCTTGCGTTTCGAAATGTATCGAATCTTTTTCGACGAGCATGTTCTCGACGCTTTTAAGATTGAGCAGAATCGAGGCCGGCTTCTGGCTGGAATCCAGGAATGATACAGTGACTTTTCGTTTTTTATGGACCTTCTGGTTGAGTTCTTCAACAGAGCCGTGCAGGACTATTTTGCCGCGTTCCATTATCGCGATATGCGTGCAGAAGCCCGAAAGCTCGGTCAGAATATGCGAAGATATTATTATCGTTTTACCTTGAGCACCGAGATTTCTTAGCACATTTTTGAGGCCTATTCTTGCAAATGGATCAAGTCCTGAGGCTGGTTCATCAAGAAGCAGAAGCTGTGCATCGCGTACGAGCAGGCATGCCAAGCCTATCCTCTGTACCATACCTCGGGAAAGGTGCCGAATGAAATCATGGCGTTTTTCCTGCAGGTCAACGGAATTGAGGGCCGCATCGATCTTGTCTGGAATCTCGGCTTTTTCAACCCCATAAACTTTTGCAAAAAAATTCAGACATTCTTGCAATGTGAGATCATTATAAAGATTAAAGAAATCAGGCATGTAACCGATTTTTCTGCGGACATCAAGATACTCTTTTGTGAGATCGTATCCAAGTACGGTGGCCGTGCCGGAAGTGGGCCGCAGAAGTGTCGCAAGCATCCT
>MHYB01000061.1:28634-28809 GCA_001824635.1 Planctomycetes bacterium GWF2_50_10 | reverse complement strand
GCGTTCCAAACTCTTTTCTAAGCGCATGGGCATTTAGAACAGACATATATCACCCTATTATAAGATTTAGTGGATAAGCTTACCTTTAAAAACAGGTATTTCAACTTAAAAATAGTTCGAAAATTATTTGAAATACTTCTATTCACAAATCTGGTTTGCCCTTTTGTTGCGATTC
>MHYB01000061.1:4966-28501 GCA_001824635.1 Planctomycetes bacterium GWF2_50_10 | reverse complement strand
GGGTGCGGCTGAGCACAACCTCAAAGGTATAGATGTAACAGTTCCACGCGACAAGCTTATCGTGATAACAGGGATGAGTGGGTCGGGTAAGAGTTCGTTGGCGTTCGATACCATTTATGCGGAGGGGCAGCGTAAGTACGTCGAGAGTCTGTCGGCGTATGCCAGGCAGTTCTTGGAGCAGATGCAAAAGCCCCAGGTAGAGAGTATCGAGGGGTTGCCGCCGACGATAGCGATCGAGCAGAGGAGTTCAAGTTCAAACCCGCGTTCCACGGTAGCGACGACGACGGAGATATACGATTATTTCAGGGTGCTTTTTGCGCGGGCGGGGCAGCCGCACTGCTGGGTTTGCGGCAAGGAGATAGCGAGCCAGCACGCGACGCAGATAGTGGATTCGATACTGCTAAGGCCTGAGGGAACGAAGATACAGGTGTGCGCGCCGATGATACGGGGGCAGAAGGGCGAGCATAAGGATGTATTTGTAAAGATCGCGCGCGAGGGGTTTGTGCGGGCCAGGGTGGATGGGAGTATTTACGATCTCAAGAATGTTCCCGATCTAGACAAGAACAAGAAGCATGATATCGCGGCGGTGGTGGACAGGCTCATTATTAAAGAGGGGCTGCGGATAAGGCTGGCTGATTCGGTAGAGACGGCTCTGAAGATGGGCGAAGGGCTTGTGGTGGTGATGGTGCAGGAGCCGAGCCAGAGCAAGGATAGCGGCGGCGATGGGCGATGGACGGATGTGATATACAGCGAGAAATTCGCGTGCAACGAACACCCGGAGGCGTCGCTTGAGGAACTTAGTCCGCGGCTTTTCAGCTTTAACAGTCCTTATGGGGCGTGCAAGAGCTGCGACGGGCTGGGGACGATACTGGAATTTGACCCGGACCTGATAGTGCCGGATAGAACTATTTCGCTGGAGAACGGGGCGGTGGACGCGTGGCGCAAGGGCGGCAAGCGGATGAACATTTTTTATAACAGGATGATCAAGAAGTTCTGCCGTGAGTTCGGTATTGATAAATCGATGCCTTACGATGACATACCGCAGGATGTCAAACGTGTACTGCTTTACGGTACCGGAGAGGCGGATGAAGCCAAGTACGATAGTTCTTTCGAGGGTATAATTCCGAATCTGCTTAGACGCTGGCAGAATACGACGAGCGAATTTGTGAAAGAACGGCTGCATGGGTATTTGTCCGAGCAGCCTTGCAGAGGTTGCAAAGGGGCCAGGCTCAGGCCGGAGGCGCGGGCGGTTACCGTGGGCGGCAGGAATATGAGCGATATAGCGGCGATGAGTATCGCTGAGGCGGGTGAGTTTTTCGCCAAGCTAAAGCTTGATGCGGAAAAGACAATTATAGCGGTGCAGCCACTCAAGGAGATACGCGAGCGGCTGCGGTTCATGCTGGATACCGGGCTGGGGTATTTGACGCTCGACAGAAAGAGCGCGACGCTTTCGGGCGGCGAGGCGCAGCGGATAAGGCTCGCCACGCAGGTGGGAAGCGGGCTTGTCGGATGCTGCTATGTGCTCGATGAGCCGACGATAGGACTTCATCGCAGGGATAACGATAGACTTATAAAAATCTTGCGGCGGTTGACGGACATCGGCAATACGGTTATTGTGGTCGAGCATGATGAGGATGTTATAAAGGAAGCAGATCATCTCATAGATATCGGGCCTATGGCTGGGGCGCACGGCGGAGAGCTTGTGGCGCAGGGCACATTGCAGGACATCATCAACTGTGAGCGGAGCCTTACAGGCAGGTACATGGGCGGCACTGCCAGGATCGAATTGCCTCACAAACGGCGTCCCTATAACATGAAAAATGCGCTCGAGGTAAAAGGCGCAAGTGAAAATAATCTCAAGAACATTGATGTGAAATTCCCGCTTGGTGTTTTTACATGTGTTACCGGAGTGTCGGGTTCGGGCAAGAGCACTCTGGTGAGCGATATACTTTTAAAGGCGTTAAAGCGGCGGCTTTACAGTTCGCGTGAAAAACCTGGTGCGCACAGGAATGTGCTTGGGGTGGGCAAGATAGACAAGGTGATCGAGATAGATCAATCGCCTATAGGCAGGACACCTCGGAGCAATCCGGCGACTTACACTGGTGTGTTCGATCTGATACGGCAGCTTTTCGCGCTGACTCGAGAGGCGAAGATCCGGGGGTATAAGCCGGGGCGGTTCAGCTTCAACGTCAAGGGCGGCAGGTGCGAATACTGCCAGGGCCAGGGAACTAAGAAGATCGAGATGCATTTTCTGCCGGATGTTTATGTGGTATGCGAGCAGTGCAAGGGCACGAGGTATAACCCGGAGACGCTGCAGATCACATACAAAGGTAAGAATATCTCGGATGTACTCGACATGCGGCTGGAGGAATCACTGGAATTCTTTTCGAATTTTCCTAAGATCCAACGGCTGCTCAAAGCGCTTAATGAGGTCGGGCTTGGCTATATGCAACTTGGGCAATCGTCGACAACTATGTCCGGCGGCGAGGCGCAGAGAGTGAAACTCGCTTCGGAACTTGGAAAGCCCAGTACCGGCCATACTTTCTATGTGCTGGATGAGCCGACGACGGGTCTGCATTTTGCTGATATACACAATTTGCTTAATGTGCTCAGGCGTCTTTGCGATCTGGGCAATACTGTGCTGGTGATCGAGCACAATCTTGACGTTATTAAGATGGCTGATTACATTGTTGACCTTGGTCCAGAGGGAGGCACTGACGGCGGCAAGGTGGTTGGTTGCGGCTCGCCGGAAGAGCTTATCGAAAATGAAAAGAGCTATACGGCTAAGTATCTGAAGGAGAAACTGATGGAACATGCATCTATTTGAAGAAAATCCGAAGCACGAAGCTCGAAATCCGAAACAAATTCAAAATCGAAATAAATAAGGAAAATTCGAAACAAAGGCAAGGAAAGAAGGAACAGGTGCAGGTTAAGACACTCAAATGGGTTGGTGGGGTGGATGGGTTTTTGAGGCTTATAGATCAGCGCAGGCTGCCAGGGGAAGTTGCGTATATTGAGTGTCGCGATGTTGATACGCTGGTTGAGGCGATAAAGACGCTTGCGGTGCGGGGTGCGCCGGCGATAGGAGCGGCGGCAGGATTCGGACTTGTGCTTGCAATTCAAAATGTTAAAGATGATGCTTCGACGGGTGAAGTGATGGCGGTTCTTGAGGCCGCTAAGGATAAGCTTGCGGCATCGCGGCCGACAGCGGTGAATCTTTTCTGGGCGCTTGAGCGGGTTTTTAAGGCTGCGCAAGGAACAAGGGGTGAGAGCATAAAATCGGCAGTGCTTTGCGAGGCGCGGGCGATATTCGATGAGGATGTCGAGATGTGCAGACGCATCGGCGAAAACGGGGCGGGAATTATAAAAGACGGGATGAATGTGCTTACGCATTGTAACGCGGGGGCACTTGCTACGGCGGGTAGCGGGACGGCACTTGCGGTTTTTTATGAAGCCAAAAACAGGGGTGTTAAATTCAAAGTGTATGCTGATGAGACTCGGCCGCTGCTTCAGGGGGCCAGACTCACTGCATGGGAGCTTTCACAGGCTGGCGTGGATGTTACAGTTATATGCGACAACATGGCAGGGTGGCTGATGCGGCAGGGCAAGGTTGATGCGGTCATGACCGGGGCAGACAGGATCGCTGCCAACGGCGATTCCGCAAACAAAATCGGAACTTACAGCCTTTCGGTGCTGGCAAAACATCACGGGATACCGTTTTACATAGCGGCGCCGACGAGCACGTTTGACCTGTCTATCCCGGACGGAAGCCATATACCAATCGAGCAGCGCGGCGAGGGCGAGATCAGAACATGCGGGTCGAGCACAGTTGTGCCAGCGGAGGCGAAGGTGTATAATCCGGCTTTTGACGTCACGCCAGCGGAAAATATTACGGCGATAATCACGGAATGCGGCATGTTTGCTCCGTGCAGGATAGAGGCAATGTTGGGAATAAAGAATCAAAATCAAGAGGTTTAATAGTGTCACAAAAAATCGCGATCATAATCGGTGCGGGGCCGGCGGGTTTGACAGCGGCTTATGAGCTGCTTAAAAATACAGACATTAAGCCTGTCATATATGAAATGAGCGATGATATCGGGGGCATATCAAAAACAGTAAATTACAAAGGTAACAGGATAGATATCGGCGGCCACCGGTTCTTTTCAAAGTCCGACCGCGTTTTGAATTGGTGGCTCAATATGCTGCCGTTGCAGGGTAAGCCAGCCAAAGATGACATAGTACTTGGTCGCGAAATAGAGGTGTCCAAAGAGCCGTGCGCACCCGACCCAGAGCAGGCTGATCTTGTTATGCTTGTGCGAAACAGGTTGTCGCGAATATTTTTTCTGCGAAAATTCTTCGATTACCCAGTCAGCTTAAATTTGAAAACAGTCGGCAATCTTGGGTTTGTACGAATCCTGAAGATAGGATCGAGTTACCTTAAGGCTCGGCTTTTCCCAATTAAGCAGGAAAGGTCGCTCGAAGATTTTCTGATAAATCGTTTTGGCACCGAATTGTACCTGACATTTTTCAAGGACTATACTGAAAAAGTATGGGGGATATCATGTGATAAGATCAGTGCCGAGTGGGGCGCTCAGCGTATAAAAGGGCTTTCGATAACCAAAGCCCTTGTACACGCATTTAAAAAGCTTTTGCCGAAGAAAACAGAAATTGGCCAAAAGGATGTTGAAACGAGCCTGATCGAGCAGTTCCTGTATCCTAAGTATGGTCCCGGCCAGCTTTGGGAGCGAGCAGCGGAAGAAATTTGCCGTATGGGCGGTGAAATACACAAGAATCACAAGGTCGTCGCTATTCATTCGCAAGACAACAAGATAGCGGCGGTGGATATTGAAGATGTTGGCGGCGGTACTTTCAGAGCTTCTGGGGATTATTTTTTCTCCGCAATGCCTGTTAAGGAACTTATCGCCGGTTTCAAATCGCCTGTGCCGCGAGATGTCGCGGATGTCGCATCGGGATTGATGTATCGCGATTTTATAACCGTGGGATTGCTCCTTAAAAAGCTGTCGATCAAAAATGAAACCAGTATCGCGACAATCGACGGCATTATCCCTGATTGCTGGGTTTATGTGCAGGAACGCGAAGTCAAGCTGGGACGAATCCAGATATTCAACAATTGGAGCCCTTACATGGTACAAACCAAGGGCCATGCGTGGATAGGTCTGGAATATTTTTGTAACGAAGGGGACGATCTCTGGAAAAAAGACGATGACGATTTCGCGAAATTCGCGATAGATGAACTTGCGTCCATCGATATTATTAACAAAGCTGATGTAATTGACAGCACCGTGATAAGAATGCCCAAGACATACCCGGCGTACTTCGGCAATTACGACAGGTTCGATGTGGTAAAATCATTTACCGACAATTATGAAAATCTTTTTCTTGTTGGCAGGAATGGTATGCATAAATATAATAACGCCGATCACAGCATGCTTACGGCCATGATCGCGGTTGAGAATATAGTTAACGGCGTCAAATCTAAAGAAAATATATGGGCAGTAAATACTGAAGCGCAATACCATGAACAAAAGCATAAAAGCAAGGCCTAGAAAAAAAATAAATCCGACAGTGACTGTAATCGATCCTAATGAACTCACAAGGGAAAGAATGACTCATTACGCGGCGATCGCCTTGCTGATGGGTTTTGGTATCTGGATGTCTGTTCATTATTTTGGTTTTCTGGCTTCACCGTGCCCGGATTTTCCATGTTTTACGCAGCTTGCTCACCAGTTGTGGTCATTTCAATTTCCCACAGAATATAAGCGTGCGCCAGTTCACGGCAGCCTTGTGCTGCTGTTTTCTCTTTTCACGCAGTCAAGTCAGCACCCCGATTTGACCGCCGGACGTATACTGTGCGCAACTTTATACCCGTTTACCATAGTTCTGATGTATCTGGTGGGACGTAAATTCATAGGGAGATGGGCGATCTGGCCCGCGCTTATCAGCGCTATTCATCCTTGGGTAATTCAAAGTCTTGTCGATCCGGTTGCCGAGATGACGCTGCTGTTCTTTGTTCTTGTGACGTTTTTTTTCCTGCTGAGGCGTTCGCGGTGGACTTATCTTTTCGCGTCGATAACTACTATGGTTCGATACGAAGGCGCAGCTCTGATTCTTGCGGCTTTTATATGGGATATGATTGAATCGCGGAATACGCGTGAGCGTATAAAAGCTTTTGCGTTTGCTGCGATTGCGACAGTGCCTCTGATGCTCTGGGCTATCGGAACAATACTTACCTGGAAAAATGCCGGAGATTCGCATTATATCAAGGAAATGGGAGAGGCAAGCGGCGGAAAATTCGTGTTTTTTGGTTTTATCGAAATGCTCTGGCAATCGGGCTTTTCCATGCTGTTCATCCCTTCGCCTTCAGCCCAGTCTGATACAGCAGATGCCTTGCTTGGGCTAAATAAATTTCTACTGTTTTGCAGTTTCGGTTTCGGCCTTGTGTATGGGATCATAAAGCGGGACTGGAAAGTGCTCATGCTGGTGATCTTTCTGCTGCCTTATATTTGTATTCACGCCGCGCACAGCTTTCTTGTGCCAAGATTCGGTGTGCCTGTCAACTGGCTAA
Organism: Planctomycetes bacterium GWF2_50_10; assembly: GCA_001824635.1. Taxonomy (GTDB): domain Bacteria; phylum Planctomycetota; class Phycisphaerae; order Sedimentisphaerales; family GWF2-50-10; genus GWF2-50-10. The sequence continues at coordinate 21,915 of MHYB01000061.1, read as the reverse complement.
TACTGCTTATGTCGCTATATGGTTTTCAGAATCTTTTCCATATCGCGAACAAGAACAACCGCATTCCTGCGCCGATCATTGTTGGTGTGCAGATCATCGCGGCCGTCATGTTTTGTTTGTGGTTTATTGACATATATCCTTATCTAAAAGAAATAGCTCCTGCCGCCAGGAATTCTGTACCTTTACCGTATGTTGTGCTTGGTATAGCGGCGGTGTTTGCGGCCATCAGCGCGTATTTTAATCGCTATCGTTTTGCGCTAGCGGACAGCCTGATCATTGTCATGCTTGGTATGATTGTGGTTTCAAATCAGTTCCCGCTGGCCGGCAGAATAGGTAACGGTGACCTGGATATCGAATTCAAATATCTCACCGACTGGTACATCCAAAACGCAAAGCCAGGGGAAAAGTTGCTTTGCAGCATGGCCGGCAACATGGCAGTGTTTGCCCCTCGCCACGCAGATAAATTCGTTCATGTAAGCGGAATCAAAGCTTCAAATCCGCAGGAATTTGCTCAAAAATGCTATGACGCGAATTTTACATACATTGTATGGGATACCCGCACAGGTAATTTTGCCGGAAACAGGTACTATAAAATGTGGGGTATGGAAAATATCGCCATGCTCGCGAAACCCAGGAGCATAGGCCCTTATGAATTTATTACGACGATTAAATCAAATGATGATCGGCGATTTGTAAATGTTTTTAAATTGAAGCCATTGCCCGTTTATGAGAAGAAATGATTTTCATTGGTAGGTGGTATTAAAATAAAGCGGGCCAGAGAATTTTCTGTGCCCGCTTTTTAGCCATTTGATTTACTTTACCGCTACGACTTCCTTCACGTCGGGAACGCGTTCTTTGAGTAGTCTTTCTACGCCCATTTTGAGGGTCATCTGTGCGCCAGGGCAACCCCTGCATGCGCCTTGGAGACGGACTCGTACGGTCTTATCCTCGTCTACGCCCACCAATTCAATGTCTCCGCCATCGTTTTGAAGCATGGGGCGTATGGATTCGATCACTTCCTTAACCTGTGTCTCGAAATTCTTTTCTTCAGCCATCTAAATCTCCTTCTAAGGGGTATAAGATTACATCGACCCCTGATTTTTATCGGTACATTATAACATTTTTGGCTAGTACTCTCTATTTAAATTTACGGGTATTTGGCCCGGTGGTTCTGAAACGCTTCAATCCTTTTGTATATGAAGAAGTTACGCGTTTTTTATCGGTACATCGCTGGGCCAGTTTCAGCCGGCAAATAGACACGGAACAAACAAAACGCGCAAGCCTTTTGAGCCGATAAAAGCATTGATTGAATAAGGAATAAGATGTCATTAAGGCTTAAGATTATCGTAATACTGCTGCTGATCGCGATTTGTTACTGCGTTTTCGATTTAGCAGTGCAGCGAACCATTGTGCTGGGCAAGTTCAAAGACCTTGAAGTTCAGCAGGCCCAGAAGAACCTTCTTCGCTGCATAGACGCGATCGAACGCCAGGCATGGCACCTTGATTCGATGGCCGTCGACTGGGCATGCTGGGAGGATACGCGTAACTTCCTTCTAACCGGCGACAGGGATTTTGTAAAAAAGAACATATCGCTTGCGACATTCAGGAACACAGATTTAAACATGGTGCTGTTTTGCAACAGCTGGGGCAAACTGGTGTGGTCAAAGACAGTTGAACCCGATCTTTCAACAATTCAGATGCCGGAATTTCCGGCTGATCTCGCGGGGGCTAATCATCCGCTTTTGGTGTTCTACAATCCGGCCTTGCCCCGAAAAGGCGCCAAATGGGGCATTTATATGAGCAAGCATGGCCCGATGATCACAGCGTCGGAACCGATCCTTTCGGCGGGGGGCCAGGGACCTTGCCTTGGCACGCTGATACTGGGCAGATTTCTCGACGAAAGGCTTGTAACCGATCTTGCCCGCCAGACCGGGGTGGATTTGGTGATCGAGCCGCTGGATGAAAAATATACTGGGCCTTTTCAAAAAAGCGTTCTGCGTCAGGTTTCGCCGGATATGCTCCATGCATCCTCAGTCATTGCTGATGTAAGCGGCAAAGGCGGCATAAGGCTGATCATCAATCAAAAAACTGATATTACAAGCCAGGGCGCAGCGGCGATGAAATTCGCGATCATTTCCGTATGCGGCGCATTTGTGGCGGCAATAGCGGTTATTTTTGTGCTTCTTCAGAAAAGTGTTCTAGGGCCGATGGCGAACTTAAGTAAACATTTTACTTCCATGGCCGACAGTTATGATTTGACGGCAAAGATACACGTCAATCGCCGTGATGAGATTGGTATATTGGCACAGCAATTCAATACCCTCGTCGATCAGCTTGCGATGGCAAGGTCAATTCATGGCGAAAGATCATACAATAGCGGCAAAAGCGAAATGGCTGCCGGACTGCTTCACAATCTTCGCAATATGTTCAGCCCGGTGATAAGCAGGGTATGCCTGTTAAAAGAAAATGTCTCAAAAATATCGCTTGATAAGCTTGAGACAGCCAAAGCACAATTGGTCGATGAAAAAACATCTCTGTCCAGAAAACAAGATATAGCCAGCTATATCGAACTCACTTATCAGTCGCTTATCGGGCTTTATACAAATGTCCAAACCGAGGTCGATGAGATCGCGATACGGGCGGCGGAGATCGAAAAAATATTTTCCAGTGCCGACGCCGACGGTATTCCGGTGCAGGTTCGCGAAAAAGTCGTGCTGTGCGATCTTATTGAACGCAGCGAAAAACTCATTCCAGACGAATTCGCCAGGATGCTGGATGTGCAAATCACGGATTCTGTCCGCAAAGCCGGTACGGTAAAAACCGATCCGCTTGCGATGGCGCAGGTAGTAGCCAACATATTCACCAACGCCGCAGAGTCTATCCGTTCGGCGGGCAAAACATCGGGAGTTGTTCGGATAGCGGCAGCTACAGAAACAAGCGACAGCAATACGAGCCTGCATTTGATATTTACCGACGACGGCGCCGGTGCCGATAAAGCAAGGCTCGAAAAGGTATTCGAGAGGGGCTACACGACCAAGAGTAAACGAAGCATAAAATTGTGCGGCCTGGGCCTGCATTGGTGCGCAAATACTATCAACGCACTTGACGGGCGGATCTGGCTTGAAAGTCCGGGTCCTGGACAGGGCGCATCGGTGCACATATTGCTACCGCTGACTATCGGCGTAAAAAAGCAACCTAAGTTGAAAGCAGGTGCTCTATGAGCCAATGCAGGATCCTTGTTGTTGATGACGAGATCGAGATCCTCGATCAATTCCGCAGCGTGCTTGATCCAGACCAGTGTGATGAGTCGCTGTCTCAGAAAGACAGGCTCGAATCCGAGCTATTCGGAAGCGAACAAAGTCAACCCCATGAATTGAGCTACGATGTAACTTTTTGCCGTCAAGGCGATGAGGCGGTAAAGGCAGTATCCGATGCTATCGCGCAAAAGCGGCCTTTCTCGCTGGCGTTTGTGGATGTGAGAATGCCGCCCGGGCCTGACGGCGTAACCTCCGCTGAGCAGATGCGCGCAATAGACTCCGATATCAACATAGTTATGCTTACAGCTTTTGCGGATGTCGATCCCGGCGAGATCGCAAGAAGAGTTGGGCCGATTGAAAAACTGCTGTATGTCCAAAAACCATTCTTCCCGCAGGAAATAAGGCATTTTGCCGCCGCACTATGCTCAAAATGGCAATCAGAGCAGGAGCTTAATGCCAAAAATGCCCAGCTTGCCAGGGTTATCAAAAATCTTATAGCCGCAAATAAGGCTCTCAATGAGGCCGACCAGCTAAAGACAGAATTTCTCAAGGCCATGTCCCATGAGCTTCGAACCCCGCTTACGATATTCAAGAACGTGATCTCGAATGCTATAAGCGGCGTCTTCGGCGAGTTGAGCCAGAAACTCAAGGCAAACCTCCAGATGGCCGACGACGGCCTCAAAAGGCTCTCACGAATGTTTGCCGATTTCCTTGAGATAAGCATGCTTGAGACAGGTGAACTCAAACCTATCAAGACCGATATCAGCATACAAAAATATCTGGATGAAGTGTCGAGAAAATATATAACCCAGTGCAGTGAAAAGAATATTGATCTGCGTATATCAAGCGAGGACCTGTGCATATCGTTTGACTCGAACATGTTCAAGCGTGTCGTGAACAATTTACTTGAAAATGCTGTGCGATTTGCAGGCACCGGCGGCAGTATTTCTTTGCGTACATGCCAGGTCGATGGCGCAGTAGAAATACGCATAGAAGACAGCGGCCCCGGAATAGAGCCTAATGATATAGAACGAATATTCTGTAAATTCGTGCAGATACAGCGAGATGTCGGCCCAGGCTGGCACGGCACGGGCCTTGGGCTATCGATCGCAAAACGCATAGTGGAACTCCACGGCGGCAAGATATGGGTCGAAAGCGCCGGAGGCAGGGGCAGTAATTTCTGCTTCCTGGTCCCGGTAAAAACCGCTCCCGCGACGAAAACGCAGCCAAAGGACCAGATGCCCCAGCAGGTGTCGCCTTACGAATTGTATTGATCTCATCGGCAGCTGAACTTGTCGAAGTTGCGCGTTTTATAGGACGTATATCGGCCTGATCTGCCGCAAATAGCCCTATTTTCGATTTAGCACGCCGTAATTGCCGAAATAACCAGTAAGGAGAGCAAATGAAACTTGGCAGGCATTTATTTGTTGTACTTATTATGGTGGTGCTTGTTTATGTAGGCCTAAGCTGCATGATCCAGCACATGGCTGTTTATTCTCGTTTTGAAAAACTTGAAACAGACGAGGCACAGAAAAACCTCCAGCGATGCTCAGAGGCGATCGAAAGAGAAATTTTTCATTTGGTGAGCTTTACCCGAGACTGGGGCTGGTGGGATGATACCGTTGCTTTTATGTCTACCGGTTCTCAGGAATATATAACCGCCAATGTTTCAGGTTCAACGATTGAAGACAGTGGTCTTAATGTTATCTATTTTTGCCGAAATGACGGAGCCGTAGCATGGCGTTACTGCGCCGATGCCCAAGGCAAGCAAATAGAACTTCCCCAACTCCCATCCGAAAGACTCTCCAGCAAGCACATACTTCTTGCCATGCTTGACGGCAAGGATTGTGAAAATTCGATCAGATCCGGCATTTACATGACTGATTACAAGCCGCTGCTTGTCGCCGCCGTTCCAATACTGACCACAAACAAGCAGGGCATCCAGGCTGGCGTGCTGATAATGGGCAAATTCCTCAGCGATGATCTCGTCGAGCACCTTTCGGCACAGGTCAACGTTCCGTTTACGATAGCTCAGTTTGCTAGCTTTGCCAAAAAGCAAGAAAAAGGTGCTGTCACTCTGAAAAGATCTGATGACAGTATTGAGACCTCGACTGTCATGGCCGATATTTCAAACAAAGGCGGCCTGCTCATCAACGCCACTACAAAGCGGGATATAACTAAGCAGGGAACAGCCGCGTTTAACTGGTCTGTTGCTTCACTATGCCTGGTTTCGCTGCTGTCTATGCTGGTGCTTTCAATAGGCCTGCGCAAGATAGTTGTAAAGCCAATACGCTGCCTTACTGAGCACGTCGTACGCGTCGCCCAGACCGATGACCTGACTACGCGTATCACAGTATCGAGCAAAAATGAGATAGGCACCTTAGCTGAAAAATTCAATTACATGACCGACCAGCTCCAGGGTGCCCGCATAAAGCTGCTCGAAGAATCGTATCATCACGGTAAAAGCGAACAAGCTGCAGGTATGCTTCACAATGTTCGCAATGCCCTTACGCCGGTATTTACCAGGCTAAGCACACTTTCCGAACAGTTAAACGCCTGCCCAGTCGGAAATATCAGGCTTGCCCGGGGGCAGATCAAAGATCAGAATGTGGATGAAGAACGCAGGGCCGACTTGCAGAAATATTTCGATCTTGCTTACGAGCAGCTGCTTGAAACTTTTGAAAACTCGCGCCGGCAGCTTGATGACATCTGCGGGCGCATGCATAATATCGAAAGCTTCTTTAACGCTGCCGCAACGCACATGCGCACCCATCGCTGCAGTGAAGTGCTCACCCTCAGGCAAATTATTTTAAATGCTTCAAACATGGTGCCCGATGAACTTTCCCAAGTATTTACACTGGATCAGTCGCACCTGGAATGGTTGCCTTCCATAAAGGTCGATGGTGTCACGCTGTCGAACATATTCGCCAATATCCTCATCAACGCGGCGGAATCAATAAAGGCCTCCAAATCGGATAATGGCATGATTTCGATAAGGGCCAATATCGAGTTAAAGGATTCAACTCAGGTGCTCCATCTTGTATTTGCCGACAACGGCTCCGGCCTTGAGCCCAATGCACTCAAAAATATATTTGATAGGGGTTTCACCACAAAGCACCATTCCGAATTGAGCGGACTTGGACTTCACTGGTGCGCAAACGCGATAAACGAACTTGGCGGACGTATCTGGCTTGAAAGTGAAGGCCTCGGCAAAGGCGCGCGAGCGCATGTCGTGCTGCCGGTCATAGTTTGCAAGCAAATGGAGGCTGTCAATGTCTAAAGATTTGCATCCAAGGATACTGGTTGTTGACGATGAAGCGGATATAAGAAATGAATACAGCAGAATACTATCTGATCCCGGCCCGGAAAAAAACGAGCTTGGCACGTTAGGACAAAAGCTCTTCGGAGTCGCGGCCGTGCCTGCCTGTCAATATATTTATAACCTTACCATTTGCTCGCAGGGAGATGAAGCTGTCGAGGAGGTTAGAAAATCAATCGAGACCGACACTCCTTTTGCCGCTGTTTTTATTGATATGCGCATGCCGCCAGGCCACGATGGCCTATGGACGGCAAAAAACATACGTCTTCTCGACCCGGCTGTCCTGATCGTGATCGTCACAGCCCACAGCGACTACGAACCTGAAGCTATCATCGAAGAGGCCGGCCCCGGTGAACGGCTGCTGTATTTGCGCAAACCGTTCACAACCCAGGAAATTCGCTGCATGGCCCAAAGCCTGTGCCAGCGATGGATAAATGAACGCAAGCAGTTCCTGATCCAGTCGCAGCTACTTGAGGAAAATCAAATACAGGTGAAATCAGCTATCCAGCAGGTCGAAAAACTCAAGAGCGATTTTCTCGACACCGTTTCGCACGAAATTAGAACACCCCTTACGATCTTCCGCAATGCAATTTCAAACACGCTTCATCAAGGCGGCCAACTTGAGCAGAGGACGCGAACGAATCTCGAAATGGCGGACGCGAGCATCGAAAGGCTCTCAAAAATTATAAGCGATTTCCTCGATCTGTCGCAGCTTGACGCGGGGACGTTGAAACTTAACTTCGCCCGTTTCCAGGTCTGCCATGTTGTCGAGCAGGTGGTTGGAAAATTCCAAAAAGCTGTCCAGGACAAAAGATTGAATCTACGAACCGACATTGAGCCGGGTCTCAGTGGATTTGGCGATATCATTCGCCTGCGACAAAGCCTAAAGTGTCTTATCGATAATGCAGTAAAATTCGCACCGCACGATTCCTATGTGCGAATCATCGCCCGATACAAAGACGATCTTCTTGAAATAGCCGTTTCAGACAAAGGCCCCGGCATTCCTCAGGAGGACCTGCCATATATTTTCGATAGGTTCGTCCAGGTCCAAAAGCTTGTGGGTCCCGGCGAACATGGAACCGGCCTTGGACTTACCCTGGCAAGGCGATTTATCGAACTACACGGAGGCAATCTTTCGGTGGAATCCGCACCTGATCAGGGCAGCACCTTCGTCATTTCCCTGCCGCTTAAACAATCCGCCCACGCGCATGCCCTTGACAAGCAGGGGTCAAATAAGGTATCCTGACAGTCTGTATGTAACTCATACGGATATGTGCCTGAGACACACATAGCTGTGGTTACGACGATTTCGGCAAGTGCCAATTAAGCGAGGCTTGGTGTCGTGTTTCTGTGATGGAAGCATGGTGCCTACCTGGCAGGCCAAATGTAAGCCGAAACCGGACGGAATTACGAAACTCGTTATCAGGAAAGGAGCCTCTATGGCACCAGATGCCACCTATGCCTCTGCGCCGGCTAAAAACGGCGCCCAAATCACCGTAGACACACTTATCGAACAAGGCGTTGACACTGTTTTCGGATACCCAGGCGGCGTTGTACTGCCATTATTCGACAAACTTTATGATGCGCCGCTAAATTTTATAATTCCTCGCCATGAGCAGGGCGGAGCGCACATGGCCGATGCCTATGCCCGCGCCACCGGCAAAGTCGGTGTCGTGATCGCCACGTCCGGCCCTGGCGCATGCAACCTGACCACAGGCATCGCAACTGCCATGATGGATTCGGTTCCGATGGTTGCGATCACAGGCCAGGTACGCACCGATCTTATCGGCAACGACGCTTTCCAGGAAGCTGATACCACCGGCATAACCAGGCCGATAACAAAACACAATGTCATAGTCAAGGACGTCAACGACCTAGCCAGGACCATTCGCGAGGCGTTCCACATAGCCTCGACCGGCAGGCCAGGCCCGGTACTTGTCGATATTCCCGTCGATGTTTTTGTTGCGCAGTGCCAGCCCGAATCGATCGCCAGCCAGATCGATCTGCCCGGCTACAAGGTCCGTGTTCACGGCCATTCCAGGCAGATACAGCTTGCGGCACAGGCGATAAACAAATCGCAGAGGCCGGTACTTTACGTCGGCGGCGGTGTTATCATCGCCAATGCCGCACAGGAGCTGAGGCAATTTGCCAAAAAAGCCAACCTGCCCGTTACCATGACTTTCATGGGTCTGGGCAGCTATGATCAGACCGAACCCGGCTCTCTTGACATGCTCGGCATGCATGGCAGTGCGTATGCCAATTTCGCCGTCCAGGAAAGCGACTGTCTTATTTCGATTGGCGCTCGATTTGACGACCGCGTTACCGGCAAAGTCAAAACGTTTGCGGCAAATGCCAAGATCATTCATATAGATATCGATCCTGCCAGCATTTCAAAGAACATCCACGTCGACATACCAGTCGTCGGCGATGCCAAGCTGATATTGCAGGAACTATCTGCTGAGGTTGAATACCAGCCTCGTAAAGAATGGTTTGATAAGATCGAGAACTGGAAAAAGAAGTACCCCATGGGCTTCGATAATAACAGCGAGATCATCAAGCCACAGTACGTTATTAAAATGATCTCAGATATGACAAAGGGCAACGCCATCATCTGCACCGGCGTGGGTCAGCATCAGATGTGGACGGCCCAGTTCTATAAGTTCACTAAGCCGAGGACTTTTATTTCGTCAGGCGGCCTTGGCACGATGGGCTTTGGCCTGCCGTCGGCGATAGGGGCGCAGGTCGCAATGCCTAGCGAGACGGTTATAGATATCGACGGCGACAGCTCCTTCAGCATGACGCTCCAGGAACTTGCCACAGCCGTGCAGTACAATTTGCCCGTCAAGGTCTGCATCCTCAACAATGGCCACATGGGAATGGTTCGCCAGTGGCAGGAACTGTTTTACGGGAAACGCTATTCGAAGAGTTCGTTAATAAGTCCCAATTTCGCCAATGTAGCAAAGGCCTTTGGCGCTGCGGGTTACCTGGTCGAGAAAAAATCCGACGTAAAGCCGACTTTGGAAAAGATGCTCGCCGAAAAAGGCCCGTGCGTCGTTGATTTCCATGTCGAGGCCGAGGAAAACGTCTGGCCGATGGTTCCAGCCGGCAAGAGCCTCCACGAAATGTCGGGCCTGGATATTCTCGAAAGCATGGCGTAACCGAAAACCATAACCCATAGTCGAAAAGAGATCGATATGAAACATATACTAAGTGCATTGGTTCAAAATAAACCCGGCGTTCTTGCCCATGTCGCAGGTATGTTCGCCGCAAGGGCCTTTAATATAGATTCGCTTGTCGTGGGCCGCACCGAAGACCCGGAACTTAGCCGCATGACGATAGTAGTCCTCGGCGATGACCGTGTCGTCGAGCAGGTCCGAAAGCAGCTTGCCAAAATTGTGACTGTTGTTAAGGTTCAGGATTTCGCAAATCAGGATGTCGTCCAGCGTGACATGATGCTCATAAGCGTCGCGTGCACCCCGGAAAAACGCCCCGAAATGCTGGCATTGATCGAAATGTTCCACGGAAAAGTTGTGGACATCGGGCCAAAATTCGTTATGGTAGAGGTTTGCGGTCCTGAAAGCAAAGTCGAGGCTTTTATAGACGCCTGCAGGCCTTATGGCATTAAAACACTCGCCAGAACGGGTTCGATAGCCATGCCGCGGTATAATAAAGCCGATGAGAAATAAGTTTATAAGTCAATTAAGGAGATAGTTTTATGGCCAAGATCTATTACGAGCAGGATGCGCCCATTGACGCCCTTAAGGGCAAAACGGTCGCCGTCATCGGGTACGGCAGCCAGGGCCACGCTCATTCACAAAACCTTCGCGACAGCGGCATCACTGTCAAGATAGCAGAACTAGCCGGCACTGATAATTTCAAGCTGGCCCAGGAACATGGCTTCAAGCCCACCGATATTAAAGGGGCAATGGACGGGGCCGCACTGATTGTCATAACCCTGCCCGATGAAGTTCAGGCAAAGGTTTATGAGACCCAGATAGCTCCCAATTTGAAAGCCGGCCAGACCATTGGGTTCTGCCATGGTTTCAACATCCATTTCAAGTATATCGTCCCGCCAAAGGACACCAACGTGGTCATGATCGCCCCCAAGGGCCCCGGCCACCTCGTTCGCAGTGAATATGAAAAGGGCGGCGGCGTACCCAATATCATTGCAGTTTACCAGGATGCCAGCGGCAACGCCAAGCAGATCGCTCTTGCATGGGCAAACGGTATCGGCGGAGCACGCGCCGGCATCATCGAGACAACCTTCAAGGAAGAGACCGAAACAGACCTCTTCGGCGAACAAGTCGTCCTCTGCGGCGGTTTGGCCTCGCTCATCAAGGCGGGCTTTGAAACGCTGGTCAACGCCGGTTATCAGCCCGAGATAGCGTACTTTGAATGTATGCACGAAGTAAAGCTCATTGTCGACCTTATGTACCAGGGCGGCCTCAGCTATATGCGTTACAGCATATCGAACACAGCCGAATACGGCGACCTCACACGCGGCCCACGCATCGTAAACGATCAGACAAAGGCCGAGATGAAAAAGATCCTCGACGAGATCACCTCCGGCCAGTTCGCAAAGGAATGGGTCGGCGAGTACAAGAACGGCCTGCCCAATTTCAAGGCCCTCTATGAGAAGGATTATAACTGCCAGCTCGAGACAGTCGGCAGAAGCCTTCGCAAAATGATGAAGTGGATCAAGGCCAAGGAAGTATAAGTTCAAATCACGCGGGCGGCCCAAAAAGCCGCCCTTTGCTTATCTTCGTTTAATGTTTGAAAGGGGTTCGATCGTGAGGACAGTTTCAATTGCCGCACTTTTGATTGCCGTTTGCACAATGACCGGCTGCGTAAGACATATGAAGACCGATGTCAAATCGGCTTTTAATGAGGTAAATCTGGGCATGACCGATTCAGCCCAGGTCCTTGCCCTCGTACAGACTCCCGAGACCGAACTTCGCGGCGACCTCATCAGCCAGGATCAGACCGTAATCGCTGCATGGGGCCATAAGGATGAGGTCAAAATGTGGCTCAACCTCTTTGCCTTCAACGAGGATACTACCTTTGTAGACCGCAAGTACTTCTTCTATGTCGATGAACACGCCAGATGGGGCTGGCTGATGCACCCCAAATGGGCCGCGATGGTGGATGTCAATGTAACCGCAGACCAAGCCGTCCTGGAAAAACCCTACGCCAATGAAAACGCCCGCCAGATAGCCATGCTCCAGTTCATTCTTGACAAATTCACATCGGATGAATTGAAAGTCCGGCCCGATAACAAAATGATCGGTATCTCGAAAGATGTCGCCAATGAAGCCATCGGCACGGTTCTTTTGATACTCAAGGAATCGCCCGCCCGCGCAGTAGAACTCTCAAGACCACAGGGTCTACAGTTCGAACTCAAAAGCTTTTACAAGGGCAGAATGTATTTGTCAGAGCAGGATGGCATAATAAATATGGATCTCAAGACCGGCGCTTATGCCGAGAGAACCAAGGGTCAATTCCCGCCTCTTACCGTCATAACCCTGGGCAGATGATCAGATCGTAACCGATTTGTGCCGGTGCGCGTGGCATTCAATATTCACCGCCGCCGGCAAAGACGCGATATGGCACGGAGCCGTTTCGATAAGCACCCCAATCGCGGTGGTATCGCCGCCGAGTCCCTGGGGTCCGATTCCAAGCGAATTTATTTGTTTTAAAAGCTCCTCTTCCATCCTCACGTAAAACGGTTCGGAGTTTATAGTACCCATCTCTCTAAGCAGAGCCTTTTTTGCAAGCAGGCAAGACCTCTCAAAATTGCCCCCCAGCCCAACTCCCACCACAAACGGCGGGCAAGCATCCGCGCCTGCGTTTTTAACCACCTCTGTGATCCAGCCCATAACTTCAGCCTTATCCGCGGTGGGTTTGAACATTTTGAACTGGCTTTTGTTTTCGCATCCGCCGCCTTTGGGCATGAGCGTTATCTTTATTTTCTCGCCCGCAACGAAATCATAATGTATTACCGCAGGCGTATTAGTCTGCGTATTTTGCCTTTTATCCAGCGGCTCGTTGACGATGCTCTTTCGCAGATAACCTTTTTCATACCCAAGCGTTATACCCGCGTTTATAGCATCAGTTATCGTCGCATCGGCAAAATTAGCCGGCGCAGCCATCGTCAAGCTTTGGCCGATTTCCACAAACGCCACCGCCACCCCTGTGTCCTGGCAAATCGGGATAAATTCGTCGCGTGCTATCGTCGCGTTCTCGATGAGTTTGGAAAGTATATCCCTGGCCCGCGGATTTGATTCATACTTTAAAGCGTTTGTCATCGCACCAAGCACATCCACCGGCAATTCGTGAGCCGCCTGTATGCACAGTTTTTCGACCGCCAGTACGATGTCTTCAAAAAGTATCGTTCGCATAATAGTATAATAAGGTTCAAGCGGGTGTTTCACAAGCTGAAACAGTAGCTTTGGTGAACTAGCAATTGCCTGAAAAACAAAAAAGACTATGATTGTGGCCCCAAATCAGCTATATTATGCAACTTTGAAGCAAAATAAGTCAAATAAGGTTATTGGATAAAATGCAACAAGGACCTCTGCAAAAATTGCTATCTCAGCGTGTAATTATCGGCGATGGTGCCATGGGCACTATGTTGTACTCGCAGGGAGTGTTCGTAAATTCGTGTTTTGACGAACTGAATCTCTCAAATCCCGTTTTGATAAAAAAAATTCATCAGCAATATGTTGAAGCCGGCGCTGATTTCATCGAGACCAATACCTTTGGAGCTAACGAATGCAAATTAGCGCGTTTTGGCCTGGCCGATAAAGTCGAACTTATCAATACCAAGGCTGTCCAGATCGCCAGAGAAGCCGCCCCCAGCACAGTACTCATTGCAGGTGCCGCAGGTCCACTCGATATGGAGATCGAGCCATACGGCAGTTTTGCACTACAAAAAGTAAAAGATGCCTTTAAAAGGCAAATATCATCGCTTGCCAAAGCTGGCGTTGATTTTCTGATCCTTGAAACATTTGTCTTACCAGAAGAACTTTGCATAGCTATAGAAGCGGCAAGATCGGTTTGTGATCTTGAAATTATTGCACAGTTAACGGTAGACAGTCAGCAGGAAACAAAATACGGCCAGCGAGTTGATGAGGCTATATTGACGCTGCCCCTTGAGCATGTTACCGCTGTGGGGCTAAACTGTTCCGTAGGCCCATCGGCAATGCTTGCCGGGTTGGAACTTCTTCTTGAGGCCACCGATAAGCCTGTCTCACTCCAGCCAAACGCCGGCATGCCCAGGCAGGTGGATGGACGCATGGTCTACATGTGTACCCCCGAATATATGGCCGAATACGCGAAGCGATTTTTTGAGAAAGGCGCAAGAATAATTGCCGGCTGCTGCGGTACGGAGCCCCAGCATATAAAACAAATGGTCAAAGCCGTCCGTGCCCTTGATAAAGCCGTAACGGCAAAACCTAAATCTCCATCCGTTCTTTCTGTCGGACGCGAGACATCCTTACCGCCGACGAAATCACTGGGCCAGAAATCGAAATTCGGCCATAAGCTCGCCAGCCGCCAGAAAGTAACCACTGTGGAAATAGTTCCGCCACGCGGAGTCGACCTTACGGCGATTTATCAAAAGGCCCAGCTCTGTGCTAAAGCCGGCGTGGATGCAATAAATATACCTGACGGCCCGCGGGCAAGTTCAAGGCTTTCTCCGATGGTTGCCGCGATCAAAATAGAGCAGACTTGCGGGATAGAAACTATCGTCCATGTCTGCGGCCGGGACAGAAATTTAATAGGTATTCAGGCCGATATGCTCGGCGCTTACGCGATAGGTCTGCGCAATGTACTGGCTATTACTGGCGATCCGCCGAAACTCGGCGAATATCCCGATGCGACTGCCGTTTTTGATCTTGATTCGATTGGCATGGTAAGGCTCATACGCAATCTTAATGCCGGGATAGACCTGGGCGCGAATCGGTTTTCACCACAAGTGGAACTGACGATCGGCGTAGGAGTAAATCCGGCCGCGGTGGATTTAAAGCGAGAAGTCGAAAGATATCGCGCAAAGATAGATGCCGGAGCAGAGTACGCTATCACGCAGCCGGTTTTCGACCGTGATTGCCTGGAGCGGTTTCTTGAAATTACATCTGACTGCAAGATCCCGGTCATAGCGGGAATATGGCCCTTTGCCAGTTTCAAAAATGCCGAGTTTATGGCCAATGAAGTGCCTGGAGTTGTGGTGCCCTCAAATATCCTTGAACGAATGAGAGGTGCCAGCGACCGCAACGATGCCGTAAAGACCGGCATAGATATCGCAAAGGAAATGATAGATTCCGTAGGCGACAAGGTCGCCGGTTTTGCTGTAAGTGCGCCGTTTGGAAACGTTGGCATCGCGCTTGCTGTACTCGGAAAATCTGAAATTACCTAAAAAGCGATTGCCCAAAGCGGGTCCATCATTCTAATTCGCAAAGCGCATCTGCCGCTTGAGCTATACCGGCATCGTGGTTCATGTTATAGTACGTCTTGACAACCTCGCACAGACCCATCAGTGTCTCTCTGCCCTCTGCAGTTGCCTCAAGCCCCACTATTTGCAATCCAAGACATATCATAGCACCGTCCACTGTTGGCGCGATATGCCTTATCTGGCACTCCAGCAATATCGGCTTTTCATAAGGCATCGGCGTAAATTGCAACCCCACGATCTGGCCCTGGCTGAAATTGCTTCTTATCATAGGGTCAATTCCGATCTGCATGCCGCCGGCCGAAAGGTCAATAAGCCTTCCCTGCCAGTAATTTTCCTCCGGCATGCTGTTAGTCTCATCTTTGTAACCCCGATGCCAGAACAGTGCCCGCACATTCAAATTCAGCGGCACGGTTACTCGGTAAAAATTTCGTCGCTGGAGCCTATCAACCCGCTGGGGTGACGCTATCACTATCACTCCGCCCGAATCCATATTTGTCGAAGGCTCAAATCCAGTCACAACGCTGTCGCATATGTACTTGCAGTAATCATGCTTGAACGAAAGCCCCACCGGTTGATCGACCCGGATGTTCACAGGGTGATGGTGATCCTTCTGGGGTATCTCCAGGTGAATGGCATTGCTGTCGGCATATACCAGATTCACCTTGGTCATGTGCCATTTGCCCCGTGATATATGCGTCATCACTGCCGGCGTACACTTGCCCGCGGCCATTACCATCAGATCGCTTGTTCCGCTTCCTGTTATCGCATCGTGTTCACGCATAAATTGCCTCAAAAAATGTACAAAAAATCTAATCTGCCGATTTTATTTTCGGCACAAAAAGCCCTGGCCGTTAGTATTGCCTCAAACGCCTGCCACTCCCGAAAAATGGCTGCAAAAAGATTGAGCATCTAAAGATTGCAAACCGGCCCCCGCGCCCTTATTATTAGGCCTGTTATGACAGAAACAGACTTAAAAAAGTATTCGCTGGCCGAGGTAGTCCTCTTTTTCATACTGCTCCTCGGCGTGGGATTGGCCTGGCTCAGCGTCAGATCAAAGTCCGATATTGTTTTCACAAAGCCCATAGTCATCGATGGCCTCGGCTTTGGCGTATGCCTCCCCGACAGTGCCGGCTGGAAAGCCGACAGCGAATGGAAATTTAAGAACCGCGCCTTCTATATTTCAAGCTGGGTAGGCCAGGATGAAGAATCGCCCACTTCGCAGGTGCTGATCGAATTTTCCATCGCCGAAAACAACGATATTGACCGGCGTCTCCTTGAACGTGCCGCCTCGCTTCGCGGCCGCCTCGGGAGCATTTTCACTATTTCAGCCGGCGGCGTAAAAACCCGCGCAGCCGAAATTTTCGTAAGATCGCGCCAGGCCACCGTCTTCTGCGGAATCGCCGATCTGGGCATGTCGCGAACCGTCCAGATCGAGATATTCGACACAGGCGGAGCAGGCCAGTGGAGCCGCTTGCTCATGCAGAATATCGCCGCACGCCTTGATTACAAACAGCCCCAGGAACTCAAAACCGGTGCTGAAATCGTTGCCGCCGTTAAAAAAAGTTCCGTCACCCAGTGGCTCAAAACCCAGCCGCGCGAAAGCTACTATTTCCTAACTTACAACAGCATCCCCGATTCCGGCTTTCTTGCCGAATTATATGCCTTCAAAAAAGACCAGTCTCGATATAACCTCCACGCCGTCAATGCCTATTTTGTCCGTGATTTCGGCGGTGAGGAAAGCCTATTCCAGGCCGACGAGGATTTAAGTCAGTGGGTCTGGGCAAGCAATATTCTTGATGACCGCGGCGCCCGCGCCGGCCGCGTCGAACTGTATCTCAGTTCAGAAGGCGCTCTCAGTATCCGCCGCGATGGTCATGCCGAACTGGCCTATCCATCTTCCGCAGCTTTTTCGGAGATACTCATC
>MHYB01000061.1:0-4949 GCA_001824635.1 Planctomycetes bacterium GWF2_50_10 | reverse complement strand
TCGACCTCATTGATTCCCAAGGCCGCATAATCCCTACACATGTCACGATTGCCCCCGCCGAAAAAGCTGGATATATCGCCCAGCTTGAAACTCTTGACGGCTCAAATATAAAACAGACCCTTACCCTTGACGCAAATCTCAAACTCCAGGCATCGACCATAACAGGTGCTCGCAATTTCCAGATAAAACCCGCATCTAAAAATGTTATCCTCGCTGAATTTTCAATTTGGAGCGATTATATTCAAAGCCTCGACAGGCTTCTCGATTCTGATACCAAAACCCCCCAGCCAAATCGTAGCAGGAGAGTTGTACCAAATGGCTCAGTTATTTGATTGCATTATCGTAGGCGCCGGCCCCAGCGGCCTCGCCGCCGCTCTGTATACAGGACGCGACCGCCTCAACACCATCGTCATTGAAAAATTCGCCCCCGGCGGACAGATCAATAACACCCAGCGGATCGAAAACTACCCCGCCATAAAGGATATCACCGGCCCCGACCTCGTCGAAAAATTATACGACCAGGCCCTCTCCTTTGGCGCACAGTTCAAAATGGGCACCTCCGTCGAAAGCCTCAAAAGGCTCGAAGACGGCAATATAAGTATCACGACTGACAGCGAAGAACTTCTCACCCGCTCGGTTATCCTTACCCCCGGCTCAAGCTATCGCAAGCTTGGCGTCCCCGGCGAAGTCCAATTTTCCGGCTCAGGCGTAAGCTACTGCGGCACCTGCGATGCCCCGTTCTTCAAAGGTAAAAATGTCATAGCAGTCGGCGGCGGCAATACTGCTGTCGAAGAAGCCCTCCACGTTGCAAAATACGCCGCTCACGTTACCCTTGTCCACCGCCGCTCAGAATTCCGGGCAACACAGGTACTCGTCGAAGAACTCCAGGCTGCTTCCAATGGCAAAGGCAACATCAGCCTCAAACTCAATTCAATCGTCACCTCCATTGAAGGTAAGAACAAGGTCGAATCGGTCATGCTCCACAACACCGTCACCGGCGAAAAAGAAAGCCTCCCTTGCGAAGGCGTCTTCATCTTCGTCGGCACTGTCCCAAATACCGAATTCCTCAAAGGCTTTGTCGAACTCACCGAGCACGGCTTCATAAAGGTCGATTGCGCCTTCCTGCGCGCCTCCGTCCCGGGCGTTTTTGCCGCCGGAGATTGCCGCGTAGCCGCCGCCATGCAGCTTGCCACCGCCATCGGCGACGGAGTCCTTGCCGCCATGAGCTTAAAGCAGTATTTCAGAGACCCCAAGTGGTGGCAAGTCCCCGTAAGCGACTTGCTCATGCCCAGCGGCTGGTAAGAGTTTTATTTCCGTGCTTGATTATGCTCGTGGCACGGTCTAGCGCAGCTAGGCCGTGTGTCCAACCCACGAATAACCACCGACTTTGTCATCTCCGCGAAGGCGAAGTTCCAGCCAATAAGCAATTGCGCAGCGACTCCGCATTTTTTATCTTTAACTTTTTAGTTTTTATCTCTGTGTCCTCGGTGATCACTGTGGCTAAATCTTTTGATTTGGATTTCGCGATTTGCGAGAGTTTCCAGCAAATTCTGCTACTGCAAACCCCCCCTCCAGCCCGATAATAATAATAAGCAAGATATTACCAGCTTTGTTTGGTGTGAATTTAGCTAAGGCGCATTGTGTCAAAATAGACAAATTTGCCTTGACGGTTTCTGCCAATCTGGGTAGTCTCTGCCATCATGGCCACCAGCAAGGCCTTATGATAATTGCCGATTTCTGCTGTCCCAAAGCTGTCCAGGACGCAGGCATTTGCGGCCCAGCGCCGCATGGGAGTTCAAGGATGAAAGTCAAAGTCGCTACAATCGTATTGATCGCCGCAGTCTTGCTCACCTCCTTTTCAGGCTGTACTCGCCCCAAAAAGAAGGGCGGCCTCGACTATAACAAGCAGCTCCCCCCGGGCCAGCTCGCTCTTAGAAAGATCACCGACCCCAACGAATTACCCGATTTCACCGCCGCCTGCTCAGACCTCACCCGCCTCCGCGAAGCGATCCAGCGCAGCGCAAGCTATATGGCCAAGCCCTCAAGCAAGGCCTTCTATCCTTACGGCGAAGTCACCCACCAGCAGGTACAGCAGACCCTTGCCGCATTCGAGGAGCTTATTGACTCCGGCATGACCCCCGAGCAGATGAACGAGCACATCCGAACAAATTACGACTGCTATATCTCCGTCGGCTGCGACGATATGGGCACAGTTCTCTACACCGGCTACTATACCCCGATCTTCAACGGCTCGCTCCAGCGCACCGAGAGATTCAAATATCCTCTTTACAGCGTCCCCGAAGACCTCGTAAAAGGCCCCGATGGCACCATCCTCGGCAAACGCAACGCCGACGGCTCGTTCACCCAGTATGCCTCCCGCTCTGATATCGAAAATTCCGGTGCTCTTGCCGGCAAAGAAATTATCTGGCTCGAAGATAAATTCGAAGTCTACATCGCCCACGTCCAAGGCTCAGCCAAGATACGCCTTCCCGACGGCACACTCCAGGGCATAGGCTACAATGCCAACAACGGCTGGGATTATTCAAGCGTCAGCCGCCAGCTCATCGCCGAAGGCAAACTCACCCAGGAACAACTCAGCCTTAAGGGCATGATCGAATATTTCAAAGCCCACCCCGATGAAGTGGATACCTATGTCAACCAGAACCCGCGCTTCGTCTTCTTCCAGTTTGAAAAAGGCGACCCACGCGGCTCACTCAATGAACCTGTCACACCCTTCAGGACTATCGCAACCGATAAGGCCATCTATCCCCGCGCGTCGATCGCTATGGTACAGGCAGATCTTGAACCCTCGATCGGCTGGACATGTGACCAGGATACAGGCGGAGCCATCCGCGCCGCCGGACGCTGCGATATCTACATGGGCATCGGCGACCAGGCCGGTGAACTCGCAGGCCGCACCTACAAGGAAGGTAAGCTCTATTATATATTCCTAAAGCCCGGCGCAAATACAAGCCCGGCTGCTACCGATCAGGCTTCTTCAAATCAGTAATTTTGGCCAAATTTATCTCAGGGGCGTCTTCGAAGACGCCCCTTTTCATTGCGCAAAAATCTGCTATAATAGTTCCTGTGAAAAACGGCAAACAACAATGTGAATGCTCGGTTATGACAAATGGTTGATGATCAACTGATAATCGGCACTGTGTGGTATGTGGTCTTTTTGCTTTCGACAAGCTTCCATGAGGCCGCACACGCCTTTACCGCAAAAAAATATGGCGACTTGACCGCGCATAATGCCGGCCAAACCACGTTGCTCCCTTGGCCTCACATTAGGCGAGAACCTGTCGGAATGATAGTTGCGCCGCTGATTTCATTTCTTATCGGCGGTTGGATGTTCGGCTGGGCAAGCTGCCCTCATGACCCCGAATGGGCCCGGCGAAACCCCGCCAAAGAGACGCTCATGTCATTGGCCGGACCGCTTGCAAATCTCCTGATTGTGGTAATTTCAGGTATTCTGATATGGGCCGGTATTTTTGCGGGCTTTTTCTACGCCCCAGACTCGATAAACTTCGATAGTGTTGTCGCTTCGCATCAACCCGGAATGGCAAAAAGTATCGCGCTGATGTTGAGCATCGCGTTTACCCTTAATGTGTTCTTATTCGCTTTCAATATGATACCGCTTCCGCCGCTGGACGGTAGCAGTCTGTTAAAATATATTATACCAAAGGATTCAGCCCATATTTTTTACCATGCAATGTCTAATCCTACCTTCGCGATTACAGGGCTGATTATCTCATGGAAATGTTTTGATTTTATAGCCGATCCGTTACAATGTGCAGCGCTGAATATCCTTTATCCCGGTTCGAACTACCATTGATGATGGGAGGGTAATATGAATAAACGAAAACTTGGAAAAACTGATCTTGAGTTGTCCGTCATAGGTTTCGGCGCCTGGGCCATCGGCGGCGGCCAATGGGAATATGCCTGGGGCCCGCAGGATGACACCGAGTCGCTAAAAGCCATTCTCAAAGCCTATGAACTGGGCATCAACTGGGTCGATACCGCCGCGGCATATGGCCTTGGCCATTCCGAAGTCGTCGTCGGCAAAGCCTTAAAAGAACTTGGCCGCGATAATCTCATCGTCGCCACAAAGTGCGGCATAACATGGGATAGCACCGGCAAGATAAACCGCTGGGTCGATGCCGCGCAGGTTCGCCGCGAGATAGACGACAGCCTCCGCCGCCTCGACA
This sequence comes from Planctomycetes bacterium GWF2_50_10, assembly GCA_001824635.1. Classification (GTDB taxonomy): domain Bacteria; phylum Planctomycetota; class Phycisphaerae; order Sedimentisphaerales; family GWF2-50-10; genus GWF2-50-10. The sequence goes on along the minus strand of MHYB01000061.1, from coordinate 741 downwards.
TAGAAACCATAGACCTCTACCAGGTCCATTGGCCCTGTCCAGATGAAAACATCGAAGAAGTCTGGTCTGAAATGGCCAACTGCGTCCGTCAGGGCAAAGCCCGCCACATCGGCGTAAGCAATTACAACATAGACCAGATCCGCCGCGTCATGAAGATCGCTCCCGTCGCCTCGGTTCAGAACCGATACAGCATCATTCACCGGGACATCGAAAACGACCTGCTTCCGTTTTGCGACGAAAACAAGATCGGCGTCGTTTGCTATAGCCCGATGGGCAAAGGCCTTCTCACTGGCAAAATCACCGCCGAGCGTGTCGCGTCGTTCGCGCCCGATGATCACCGCAGAAACGATCCCGATTTCATCGGACCCAAATTCCAGGCAAATCTCCAACTCGTCTGCGCCCTTGAGCCTATCGCCCGCCGCAGCGGCAAAACTCTTGCCCAGCTTGCCCTCGCCTGGACGCTGCGTCGAAATGAAGTCACAAGCGCCATCGCCGGTGCCCGCAACAGCCGTCAGATCGAGGATACCGCAAAAGCCGGTGATTGGAAGCTCGCCGTCGAAGATGTCGAAGAGATCGCCTGGCTTCTTGAAAAATATGAAAACGCACTCGTAGCAACTTTTTAACTTTAGAGGTTTTAAATGGCTTTTAATTTTGATGTGTACTCCAGTCCACTGGTGGAACGTAACGCCTCTAAAGAAATGGCCCAGCTTTGGGGACCGAAAACAAAGTTCGTCCTCTGGC
>MHYB01000060.1:24388-29082 GCA_001824635.1 Planctomycetes bacterium GWF2_50_10 | reverse complement strand
CGATTAGCGAGGGAGAGCAAACGCATGTACGATTGTGCATAAGGGTTTATAACTTTTCTGAAAAGGTTGCCACGACGGTGAATCTGAAACTAAACAAGCCGTATCTTGAATGCGATGAGAAATCGGTTTTCGTTGCGCCAAAAACATATAAAGACGTGCAGTTTGTATTTGACTCAACAAAAGTACCCGAATTCCGCAAAGCACAAGTATATATCGTTACAGGAGTTAGCGATTTGTTTGGGGCGAGCACACCACTGGCGTTTGAAATGCGGGTGGGAGAGGTCGGCATCAGCAGGGATTGAAGAAACGGGCCCAAAAGGTGCCACAATTTGCAAAAATTTCACGTATTTATCCCGTATTTATTCTCATTTATTTAAAAAAGGTGTTTTTTGGTTCATCCGGTTAATGCATAGGTGGCATGGTGGAGGTTGAGGATACGGAGTTTTAGGTATTCATCATCTCTGTATCCGCAGGATTGGCGTTGTAGCATTCCGATTTTGCGGTTCATTACTTCCAGTTTGCCTGTGCTGAGTGAAACCGATTGATACTTGTCCTTCAAATATGACTTATCAATTTCCTTGATGGTGTCCCAGCTTAAGCCGGTCAGCTCGGCCACATCCGCAATGGTCATTATGCGGCAGAGGTCTACGACAAATCGCTCAAGCGAACGAGTGTAATGCTTCTTGGGATCGGCAAAAGCCAGATTCGTTTGTCTGATCGAGCCACATCAAAATATTTTCAAAGGCGCTTGACAGTGTGGGTAGTAATGTGATTTAATATGTGCGTGCCGAAAAAGGCACGCGTGACTAAGGAGAGATATTTTGGAAACCAAATCATTAGATCCTCAAATAAGCATTAAAGAAATCGCGGAAACGGCCGGGGTACATCGTTCGACCGCATCGAAAGTTCTCAATAACAGTTCAAATATTAAAATCAACCAGGCGACACGAAAGCGGATACTTAAAGCTGCGCAGGATCTTGGGTTTGAGCGGAATAACAGATTTGTCACGCCTGGCGGAGTACGGAGTTTCGGGTTTATTAATGTGTTCCATTACAGCAAGAACGACAATCCTTTTTACAGTGATACATTCGACGGAATCGATGTAGAGGCACGCAACGAAAAAATTAATATGTACCTCATCAACAATATGGAGCGGATGAGCCTGGTTCACCTGCTCAATCAGAATGATTTCATGGGAGTCATCTCTGTGGGTATAGATCGCAATATGCTTGCCGCATTTGAGTTCACTAAGCGGCCCATCGTTGTGATCGAGGCGCCACACCATATCGACAGTTCAGTTTTATACGCGGTTCGAACAGATTCATCCAAGGGGACATATAATGCTGCAAAATATTTGTTAAACGTGGGCCACCGGCGAATTTATTACCTTGGCTTTTCTGACGATCCTGCCGGGCGAGAAAATATTGCTTCGCTGGAGCGGTGGGATGGGGTAGCAAAAGCTCTGCGCGAAGAAAAAATCAATCTATCGGAGCGGAAAATTCTAGTGCGAGGGATCAATAAGGGTTCCGAAGAAGCGAGTGCAATCGATATGGGATACCGCGGCATGTGCGAACTGCTTAAACGTGAATTACAGTTTCCTATCGCATGCGTGTGCTATTCGGATCTGCATGCGGAAGGAGCTTATAAAGCAGTTTTCGAAAAGAAGCTGAGAATCCCGGAGGACGTGAGTATTGTTGGGTATGATAACGTCAGCAGGAGCCAGGAGCTGAAGCCTGCACTAACGACGATAAATGTGCCCCGTATTGAACTGGGCAGAGAGGCAGTGAAAGTACTGCTTGCAGTCGAAGCAGGTGTTGCTGAGCATGAGACAATCCTGCCAAGCCATCTAGTTATTCGTGATTCAGTATTGGAAATAACTCAGCAGAATCAATAAATGAGGAATGAGGAAATGAAAAGCTGTGTGCTGGTGCTATTGGTGCTTCTATTCTGCGTGGCGGTGCCGCGCGTGGGCATCGGCGCAACTGATCCCAGCTGGGATATCCTCAATGAGGTTTACGGCAACGGCATGGGGCAGAACTCGTTTATCGGCAAGTACACATGGCCATATTCAGGGATTCCGAGCCAGACTCTCAATCCTGGGTACGCAAAGCTGACACTCGGGACAGGAAGCTTTTACGGTGTTCGTGCGAACGGAAGCATCGGCATGCCTTCGAATGGGACATGGCGGTTCGATATTACGATTAAGCTGGATAACGCTATCGGGTTAACGATGTATCTTGCTGATAACAAAAACCCGCGATGGGGAACGATCATTTCGGTAAATAATTTATATAACGAAACGACAACACACCCGAACACAATAGGCGATTACAATAAGAGAATTGTGAATGGCGGTAACTTAGCGCCGTCCGGATTTGATGGTTCTGCGATACACACATATTCATTCAGGACGTCATCGGGAGCATGTGAATTGTTCGTCGATAACGTTTCGCTAGGATTGATAACGAGCGGGGCAGGGGCACAGGGCGACAATGCAGAACTGGAACTCGGATTTGGGGCTGGGTTACGTGCCGGGCCAGGAACGGTCAATATTTATTCTGTCAAGATTGCGAGCGCAATAAGCGGACCTGTTGCAACAACGGACGAAATAGCATGCTGCTATGACCTTACGACCATGCCGGACCTGGCACGGTTTTGCCAGCATTGGCTCGAGATCGGATGCAGCGGACCGGATTGGTGCAATTGGGCGGATTATGACAATAGCCATCGCGTAGATCTGATCGATTACGCCGGGAATATGGCTGCACAATCACCGTTAAACCTGATAGAGAGTGGACAGAGCAAAGTATTTATCGTCAATATGGGCGAAGCAAATGATGTTCAACTCAACGCGACTGAGCTGCTCAAGGATGCGTTTGCTGTTTCTACGGGAGTTCGGCCGCAGAGCTATCCGATAGGGTTGAAAGCGCCGAGTACTCATGAAGGATTTACCAATTTAAACGGATTGGATTATACAACTTCGAACTGGTATATCGTATCCGGCAATGATGATATGGGGGCATACGCATATTACGGCATATTGAAATTCGGGCTTACCGGAGTTACCGGGCCGGTGCAAAAAGCTATGCTGAAGCTTTATCCTTACAAGGTTCGCACGGGCAATTACGGCGGCAATACGGTTTATGTTCGGCTGCAACATTATACTTACAACAACAGCACGGCAGTAAACCGTACAGATTGCACGGTGAGCTATGTTGAGAATGTCGGCGGGGTAATCGCGATCCCCGTCGGTACCGAAGGGCCGGGGGTTACCTGGGATATAACGACGCAGGTCAACCATGATATAACAGCTGGATGGACATATTCATCATATCGTATCAAGCCCTGTGATCCGAGCGGCAATAATTTGACGAACGTGCCTGAGACATGGGGCGGGTACGGAGCGATATTTTATTCGCAGAACAACTGGTCAACATATTCCAACTGGATGGACGCAAAGCCTGCGATGTATCCGAGGATCAACCTGGAATACGAGGCGAGTTCACCTGTTCGGGCGGGTATGCACGAGATACGAATCGGGGAGACAGCTAACTTCAGGGCAGGTATAAGCGACAATTTCGGCCAGGCGTATGCGATAAGGCGTGTGGGCAATGATATTGAGATACCGGCAAACAGTTCGCGTGCGGTTTTGTGGGGCGTTCTGGATTTTTGTGAGCGGGTGCTAAAAGTGAACTGGCCGGCATACGATTGTAATGCGATGCTGGAAGGGTCTCAACTGTCGACACTGAGTGTTGGCAAACTATGCGATCTTGAGAAGGCAGATTTCGAGTACAGGGCGTGGGACATAGGGCTTGCAACTGACGGTCCCAATTACGATAAAAAGGTTGTGGAGTGGATGGGCAAAAACCGCTGCTCGACCAAGAGCGCAACACAGGCACAGCATGTTTCGCTCACAAAGCGTTCACTGACATACCGTGGCATTGAAATAGACACGACTATACACTCATTCTGGTGGCTTGTACCCTGTGGGGAGTACTTTGCGAGTCATCCGGAATACTTCCCAGAGATAAACGGTGTGCGGCAGTGTGTTGGGAGCAATAGTGTGGATTCGCAACTTTGCGTATCAAATGCGGGTGTTGCGGCGATCATGATCCAGAAGGCGCGGGATTATTTCACCAATAACCCGGAGGAGACGATATTCGGCATAATGCCCAACGACGACAGTAACGGCGGCTGGTGCGAGTGCAGCAACTGCGTGGCTCTGGACGGTACGCAGGCTGGCAAGAAGCTTTACAGTAATCGGCTAATGTATCTTGTAAATGAAGTTGCAGATGCGATCGCGACGGATCTGCCGGGCAAATATATAGGGACATTGGCATACCATGATTACCGCCAGGCTCCTGATGGCAGAATAGCGCCGAACGTTATTATCGGATTTGCGACGACGAGCCGCAATTACATGAGAAAACTTACAGATCCGACGGACAGTCTTAATTCGGCTGTGATGAGCGACCTGAGCGGGTGGCTTATTAAAGGGGCCAAGGTTTGGCTGTATGAATATTATTATTTCAGTGGCAATGAATACTGCCCGTCGCCTTATGCGCGGATACTTTGCGAGGAGTACCCGGAGCTGCGGGATATGGGCGTTATCGGAATATCGCCAGAAATAACATATTTTACATACTGGCCATTCATACGTCTGCCAATGTACGCTCATGCAAAGGGTATGTGG
>MHYB01000060.1:6618-24364 GCA_001824635.1 Planctomycetes bacterium GWF2_50_10 | reverse complement strand
ATGTATGGGCCGGCAGCGGCGGCGATGAAGTCTTATCACCTGCTATATGAGACGACAATTCGCAGCCAGGTACCGGTAATGACGTGCTCGGGATCTGGCTTACAGTTATTCCCTGCAGCACTGAATGGGCAGATGACAACGCTGGAGGATTATCTAAGTGATGCTAATAACGCGGTGCTGGCGAGCGGGACAGCTAATCAAGCTGCCAATGTAAGAGCGGAGCAGACGAATTACAATACATTCAAGAAGATAACAGTAGATCCTGCGACGATCGCTGGGATCGGGACGAATCTGCTGATGAACCCGGGTGCGGAGAGCGGTTCAAGTAGCTGGGGGAGCCAATCAATTGACGGAAGCTACGCCTTTTCAACATTGACGGGTACCGGTCATACCGGGAGCAGGTCGTTTAAGATACAGTGCGCGACGCCGGGAGGAAAGGGGCGGTGGTACCAGGAATCTATCGCGATAACACCAGGTAAGAAATATGCCGCGCGGATATGGATAAAAGCCAGCGGGGCATCTTATGGCCGCATTTCACTTTACCAGGCCAGCGGCGAATACGATGTTTATGTTTCATGGGAAAACAGCAACGGGCAGTGGGTGCAGATAGTAGTTCCGGAATTTGCGGCGGTGAACGCGAGCATGGGCGTTTACCTTGAGATGTACGGGATGACCGCAGGCGATATGGTTTATTTTGATGACATATTCCTTGCAGAGCTTCCATAGTTGGAAAAAACGTATAATGGTTTCGAACCTTAAATTTTTTTTGGAGGAGCTAAGTATGAAGTACACGCAGATCGTTTTGATCACAACATTGTTTATAGCCGGCGCGGCTATGGCGGCTGAGCCGACAAGCTGGGACATCGTAAACGAGGTTTACGGCAGCGGGGCAGGGCAGGTTTCATTTAACAGTTCGTTCACGTACCAGTGGTCAAGTGCGCCACCGGAGGTACTTACGGACGGACACGCGACGCTGACACTGCCGGTGGGCAGCGGCGTTAATTATGCGTGCAGGGCGAGCCTGTCTGGTTTACCGACGAATGACGCGGATGTGACGCTTGAGTTCAAGATGCGGCTGGTGAACAAGACGAAAACGAATATATATTATTCCGAAACGCCCAGCATGGCTACGAGTCACTGGAATCATCTGCTGATGATAAATGCGAACAAAGTGGGTGTTGCGCCTGATGTGCTTTCAGATTACAACCGTAACACATACGGCGAAAATCTTGCGCCGGCAGGATTCGACGGCAGTGAAGTACATACTTACCGTGTTGTGCGTGAGAACGGGCGGTCGTTCTTTTATCTTTATGATGGCGGCGTAGCGGTATTGCTTGACGGGTTGATCAGCATAGCCGGTGCGGCAGGCGATGCACAGGTAATAACATTGGGTTTTGCGCAGGATCCGAGCATTGCGGCTCAGATCGAGCTTTATTCGCTGAAAATAGCAAATGGTTCGTGGACGAAGTATTATGACGTATTGGGAACATTTGCATGGGATATTCTCGATGAAACATACGGCAATGGTGCGGGACAGGTATTGTTTAATGACAGCTACTTATATCCGTGGACGTTGCCGGCGACCGAAACACCTTCGGACGGTTTTAGCACGTTGACGATCCCAACCGGAACCAGCTATATCGGCCCGGTGAAAAATTCAATCTCAGGAATGGCTGTAGGCGATATGGATGTGACAGTGGAGATCAAGTTCAGGGCTGTAAATAATACGCCGGTAAATTTCTGCATGTCTGAACAGCCTATAAATAATGTTCAGAATAAATGGAATCATATCTGGCAGGTGAACCAGATTTTTGGGATGGCAACATCTGATTCGATGGCTGACTACAACCTTAGGGACGGGGCGACAAACATAGCCCCGGCGAGTTTTGACGGGTCGGCTCTGCATACGTACCGTATGACGAGGCAGAACGGCGCAACGTATTTGTGGCTGGACGATTCGGCGCCGGTTCGGCTTGCAACACTGACCAATGGCACGGGTTCGGCGATAGACAGCAAAGCGCTGGAACTAAGTTTTGTGGAGCATCCTGCGCAGGATGTTGTGATCGAGATGTACAGCCTGAAGATCGGGCATGGCGCGAATCCCAAGCTGCCGCTGGCATGCAAGGATCCGCAGACAGTATATTTGCCGAGGGATTACAACCAGGACTGCAGCGTGAATTTCGCGGATTTCGCGACGTTCGCGGCAGACTGGCTCAAGTGCAGTGATCCGGCGAATGCGAACTGTGACCAGTACTGGAGATGATACGCAATGATACTGGCAGAACCGTGTTGGTTCTGCCAGTTTAGAAATCAGCAGGGAATTTTGAGAGGAGAGAAAATGAAGAAGGCATTAATTGTGTTGTGTATTTGTGGTATGGGAACGGCTGCACAGGCGAGTTTTTTTGATGTGTTTGCGGAAGTATACGGCAATGGGCCCGGCCAGGTTTCGGCAACGTCAGGGCTGCAGTGGCTTTGGGGCTATGGGACGCCCAGTCAAGTGCTTCATGACGGGTATGCAAGCCTGGTTCCGACGGGATCGGTGAATTACGGCGCCAAGACGTATACTGGAATACCGTGGGCGATGCCTTCGGATGGGACGTGGACAATCGAGTTCACGCTGGCGACGATCGCAGATGCTCCGGTTTATGTATACCTGGGCGATGGGAGCAAGACGATGTCGATGCTGATGACGATCAACACGCTTTTCAGTACTGGACCGCAGGTAAACGTTATTGGCGATTACAATCAGCGGCAGTTCTCGTACAATCTTGCACCTGCGTCGTTCGATGCATCGAATGCGAATACCTACACGATCACGGCAGCAAACTTCAATGACGTGTTCCTGTATCTCAATGGTGTGTATGTCGGCGGGCTTGGGCTTGGCGCGGGCGGCGTGGCGGACGGGACGCCATTCCAGTTCTCACTGGGCGGCGCGATTGATATTTATTCGTTTAAGGTATCCGAGAGCACGTATGTGCCGGAACCTGCGACGATGGCGCTTCTTGGCGGCGGGCTGCTGCTGGCACTTCGGAGAAAGAGCCGGTAAGTTTATTTAAGAACGACCCGCGGTGGGTGAGGCGCCTACCGCGGGCGAATTTTGAAAAAGAAAGTCTGATTATGAAAAAGACCATATTACAAAAGGCGGCAGGGTTTACGCTGGTTGAACTACTGGTGGTTATCAGCATAATCGCGTTATTACTATCGATTTTAATGCCGGCATTATCTAAAGCAAGGCGATCTGCCCAAAAAACCGCTTGTATGGCAAATATGAAGCAAATAGGCATTGCTATAAATATTTACACAAGTACAAACAGAGATATTATGCCTATGATAGTTGAGCGTTGGTGGGGTGGCGGATTTGTTCCAGGTTTAGAAAATGGCGGAGATGGGTGGAATTGGGCCGGCGAACTTTTAAAGGCGGCCAACATTCCAATGAATATGTTCCGTTGTCCAGGCGATCATCGCAAATACAAAGTGAGTGAAAGTAGTTTTTATGTCAGTTCGCCCAATTATTTTTCATACGGAGGCGTTTTTATCGGTTACGCACAGACGGCTAACACAAAACTTAGAGTCCCATGGTCTTGTCCGACAGATAGTTCGAATTTCCCGGCGCGGAATTGCGGCCCTTTAAATTCATCAAGAATACGGTCGCCGAGCCAAATGATGATGGTTTTTGATTCGGTTATGGCAACTTTCAGCGGTGGTATGGATGTAAAGACTCAATTGTGGATATGGAGCGGCGACATGACCGTTCCCAGGAATCTGCAGCAGTTTAATGAAGGGCCGTTTCGCCATAATAATATAAAATCTCCATACAGCAAGCAAGGCAGGCCATTCGGAAGAGGTCCGAATTGTCTTTTTGCTGACGGACATGTTGAAGGCTCGATTGTGTTTGACAATATAAAGCCTGAAAACGTCGGCACAAAATAAGTGTTGGGGTATTCCGAATTTTAAATGGATTATTAAGAGTGTCTAACGCAAGCCGAGCGAAAAACCGCTCGCTCTCGGTGCTCGATTAATTTTTGTTAGAAGCTCTAAGATTGAATATTGCCTTAAAGATAGTTGTTCCAAATTCGGTAAAATATGAGGAGTATAGTTGAATGTTACGGCTAGTGCTTGCCATACAAGTTATTTTGACTGCCGGCTGCGGTGCATGGTCCAACGATGACCCCAATTGCATAATGGTGGGCAGCGAGAGACAGCTACTTATTGACAACATGTTTTTTGCCGAGAGCAATGGGGTAACATTGAGGATGCATCCTGCGGTGAAGACCGGAGAAAAGAATGTTGTGCGAGAGAATGTGTGGGAAAGCGCGACGCTGAACTGGTTTAACGTGATGGAGGATAGCGGAAAGTACCGCATGTGGTACGAATGCTACGATGTGAACGGTTGGCCGACGGGGGATGATACATCTTTCTGTTATGCTGAGTCGAAGGATGGGATCCACTGGGATAAGCCGAGCTTGGGTTTATTTGCATACCAGGGGAGCAAGGAAAACAATATTCTTTTCCGGCAGATCGGGCCGGAGGGTGCGAAGTCGCGGGTTCACGGTACGGGCGTATTCAAGGATCCCAATGCACCGGCGGAGAGCAGGTACAAGGCTGTTTCGCAGGGCATTTTTACCGGGGAGAAGGGGTTTGAAACGAGTTCAGGTGGGATGATGTACAATAAAATCGCGGGGATGTATTCTGCGGATGGTTTCAACTGGAAGCGCTATCCGAAATCAATCAGCGATGAATTCGCAGACAGTCAATACTGCGGTTTTTGGGACAGCAGTATAAGCAAATATGTGATCTATGGACGGGCATGCAGTTTCGGGCGTGTTATAGGGAGATCGGAAAGTTCAGACTTTAGCACGTTTAAACCGTTATCACTGGTGCTTGCGGTTGATAGCAATGAGTTTCCAAGCACGCAACTTTACAACCCGGCAGCGATGAAATATCCGTATGCGGCAAATGCTTACTTTATGTTCCCGAGCTTTTATCATATTGATACTGAAAAGCTTGAAATACATATGGCAGTGAGCAGGGACGGGGTGAAATGGACCTGGCCAGAGCAGGATAAGGCATTTATCGCGCAAGGGGAACCGAATACTTTCGACAGTTCAAGTCTCTACATGGGTCAGGGGATTTTACGCTTCAAAGATGAATTGTGGCAGTATTATCAGGGAAGCCCTCTGAAGCATAACGAGTCGGAACTGGAAAACCTTGTGAAACCCGGAAACAGCATGACCTACAGCAGGGTAACGAGCAGATTGGACGGATATGTTTCGGCGGATGCTAATGACGGATTCTTTATTACGCCCAAGATGATATTCAGCGGCAACATCCTGGTACTTAATGCGGTTGTGCGGCCGAGCGGGAGTGTACGAGTGGGCCTGATCGATGAAAATGGCAAGGCGGTAGCGGGCCATTCGGTTGAAGAATGCGAAGTTTTTTCTGGTGATCATGTCCGCAAAATGGTGATGTGGAAAAATGACGGCGATGTATCAATGAGGGCCGGAAAGCCGACTCAACTGAAAGTTGAGATAAAGAACGCAAGCCTGTATGCGTTTGGATTTAGCAAGGGTTATCCTTACAGGATAAAGTGAAATTGGATTTGAGTTGACGACAATAGTCATAAGATAGATACTGAGCTGCGAATTTCAAAGTTCAAAAAGAGCAAAAGTACAGCATAGACCGAAAAATGCAAAGGTTTGGAATCCTGCGCGATACCAAGATAAAAGTGAAATGTATAATACAAGCCTGTATGCTTTTCAATTTATGAACAATTAATCACACGGAACAGGGAATAGCGATGTCGAAAGTATTTGTTCGATTTGCAATTATATGTTTTGTTGCCACTGGATTTTGCAGAGGAACTGAAATTCTTATTATCGATGCGGTGCATAGTGAGAGCGGGGACTTCTGCAGCGACATCATTGTGCAATCGGACGATTTTAGCGCAAAGAGAGTGGATTTGTCATTGCTGGGGGATGCGGCCAAAAGGAAATGGGATGTTGTTGTTTTAGTAAAACCCGACCCCGCAGATTATTCGCCTGAAATCATAGAGCAATTACGTGCGTTAGTAGATGAAAAAAAAGCAGGATTGGTAGTATTTGGGCTTAGCTCAATTGATGGGGGTAACTCGGCAATATTTGATCTGCTGGGGAAGCGAAGTCCGGCGAAGCAGGGGACACATTACGAGCGGTATTTTGAAAACTGCTCATGGATATGGAGTTCTGGTGAGCAGAAGGCATCAAGCACAGCTTACTTTCGCACGAGCTTTGATCTAACGGCGCTGCCGGTGAGGGCCGGAGTGCTTATTTCTGTTGATGATAAACGAAAGGTATGGATCAATGGCGAAGCTGTGGGCAGAGGCGGAAGCTGGGAACAGTCGGAATTTATAAATATTACGGAACATCTGGTTGTTGGTAAAAATGTGTTCTGTGTTGAAGCATTTAATGTCGGCGGAGCAGCGGGTGTGATCGCGTCGATACTTGCGTATGATAAAGCAGGCAGGGAACAGATAGCGATTCACAGTGACACGAACTGGAAATGTTCGGAGCAACGGGATCCGAATTGGCTGAGTGTTTCATTCAATGACTCGGCATGGCATGAGGCAGTTGGGCTTGCGAAAATCGGTTTTGGGCCATGGGCACGACGGGTGCGGCGTGACGATAACGGGCTTGAGCAGGTGATCGAAACGGGGACAGCGGCGAATATCATTACAAACGGACTGGAATCCAAGCTGGGCACAACAGTAATTACCGATGGTCTTGAAGTTGATGCCGGAGCGTGGGTACTGGCGAGGGCGGGGATGGTTCCGGCTGCGGTTGCATGTCAAGAAGGCGGTGCCAGGACAGTGATATTGGGCATAAATCCTGAACTGGGAAGGCCTGGGGACGAGGACATACTTGTCCGGGCGGAGTTCGCAAAAATGGTATATAAGACATTATACTGGGCGGCTGGACGCGATGACAGGATCGAGTCTGCTGATTTGAAAAAATGGCCGATACAAACGAAAGCGGCTGGGGAGCATGCGGTAAAAAGCGAGGAGATGTTCCCGATAGCAATACAATGTACACCGTTGCCGTGGCCGGGCGTTTCTCGTCCGCAGGAATATCCGCGAGACCAGAGAGGGCTGCGTCGAATCATTGACAGTATTGCTGAGCATGGGTTCAGTTTGGTGGTGGTGCCTGCGACTGTATCGGATGGGCAGGAAAAGTATATTGAGGAATACGCGGCAAAACAAGGTTTGCGGATGACATTTCATTCGAGCGGGGCAGAATTGTTCGGGCGTGATGCGCCGCCGAAGGTTTGTGTATATTCGAACGAGTATCCAAAGGCTGTTCGGAGGCAGGTTGTTGAGCAACTCAAGCCGATGGAAAGTATGGAGCGTGTGTACAATGCACTGGTTTACCAGGATGAACCATTTCATATGGGGACAAAATCATTTGGATACGGCGAGGAAGTGCGGGCGGAATTCAAAAAGCGATACGGGTATGAACTGCCGGCTGATGTAGAATCTATCCGGAAAGATCCGTGTAAGTGGCTGGATGTGATCAATTTCAGGTCGGATTATTTTCCTGATGGGTGGCGGCAGGTATATAAGATAATAAAAGAATCGCATCCCAATATTGATATCCTGATGACACATGACAGCCATAATACTTTCGGCGGCGGTGTGGGTCAGGAAAGTGACCTAGCGATCGACGATGTTTATCACTGGGGCGCGGATTTCGCTGATACGCTGATATTTGATATATATCCTTACATGATGTATGATTTCCGATATGGTGAACACAAGGAAGTGCCAAAGCCAAGGTTGTGCCAGACCCATTTCGCGATGGCGCAAATGCGCGATGTGACGACAGCATACGTGAAAAAATGGGGGTTCTGGTTCGGCACTTATAACCGTGAGTGGTTTGAGTTGACGAAGGAAAAACGCGAGCGGTACTGGTCAGAACGGGAGATGTGTTTTACAGCGGTTGCAGCGGGCGCAAATTATCTTATCGCTGGGTATGGGATACCCGAGGATCACCACCATTGGCAGGAACTGGGAGCTGGTACGAGACTGCTGCAGAAGGCAGGCCCCAAAGTACTGGAGGCGGCGCGGATAAAAGCGAGGGCGGCGATGTTGTTTCCGCGAACGCAATATATACAACTTCAAAAAGAATACTGGAATGTCGGGCAGTCTTTCGAGTGTTTCGCAAGGGCGTTTGGCGAACTGGATATGATCCATGAAGAGCAGATAAATGATTCCGAGCTGAATGGTTATGATGTTTTGTTATTATTTGATGTAAAGCTGCTGCCTCGCGACAAGGCTGAGCATATTATCAGTTTTCTAAAGAATGGCGGCGTGGTAATCGCTGATAGTGTGCCTGTTTTAGGAAAATACATGGAACCGATGGATCTTATGGAAAAGGTGTTTGGGGCAAAGCAGGCAGGGATGGCACAGGACGCGGGCAGCTGTAAAGTAAATGGCCGGGCTTTGGGAGAGGATTTTGAAATGTCGTTGGCGGGGCAGTGGGACCTGAATATTTCAGATGCTGCGGTTCTTTTGAAGAGTGCAGATGAAAAACCTGTACTTGCCAAAAAGAGCGTTGGTAAAGGAAATGCGTATCTGCTTGGGTTCAGCTTGCAAATGGCAGATTTTGCGACATGGAAAAATGAAGATGGTAAAAGCAGGGGAGCATTGTACCGGCTGCTAAAGACAATTACGAATGACAGCGGAGTTTATGCGCATGTGCATTCGTCAAATCCTGATATCGAGGCAGCGGTGCGGGCGAACGGCAAGGAAGGATTTGTGTTCGTGATCGCTCATGAGCCTCAGGAAGACAAAACAATGGTAACCATCAGAGATTTGCCCTTTGCGATAGATAAAATCACTAATCTCGAGAACGACACGCAGGTGAAGTTCAACGAAGTCGAAGGAGCGGTGCAATTTGAAATTGATGCGCCGAACGGGACGACACACCTATTGTATATCAGTCCAAAGGTGGTGAAATGAGACAAATACTGGTTTTAGTAATATTGATCGGAGTAGGCGGATGTTGGCGTGGTGAATGCCGGAAAGACAATCTTTCGCCACTGCGTGTTATTGCGATTAACATTAATGAAATTGATATCGGCGATGCACACCTGATCATAACCCCGGGCGGGAAGACGATGCTGATCGATGCCGGGCTGGGGACGTATGGGACGAATGTAATATTGCCGTTCTTGCGGAGCCACGGTATAAACCGGATAGACTGGATGATGGCAAGCCACATGCATGACGATCATTTCGGCGGTATGGCAGAGATCATCATGGCGGATGATATTGAGGTCGGGAAAGTGCTGTGGTCTACCCTGCCCAATAAATTAATGGAGCAACGAGAGAGTATGTATGCGCAAGATTCGAAAAAGTTGATAGAGGGGATACGCCAAGCTTGCGCGCAACAATATGTGCCAATTGAGGAGGTTGCGGCAGGCCATGAAATGATGCTTGGTGACGGCGTGGTCGGGAGGGTTTACGCGGCAGCAGAAGCTGACATAAACGTGCCCAATTACATCAACAACAATTCGATTATTATGCGGCTAGAGTATAAGAATTTTTCGATGTTGTTCACTGGCGATGCGGGATTTGAGGAAGAAAACCGATTGCTGGAAAAGGGATTTGATGTGCGCAGCGATGTGCTGAAGATCGCGCATCATGCGGGCGCGGGGAGCACGGGTGAAAATTGGATAAGCGAAGTGGGAGCAAAGACCGGAATTGCTCAGATGCCGAAGTGGCTGTCAAGCGATGAACGGGGTCTCCGTGTTTACAATCAGCTTACGGCCGCTGGAATGAAAATATATCGCACATGGGAACACGGCAATATTGAAATTAAGAGTGACGGTGAAGGATTTACGGTGATAACATCGAAATGATATTTGCGGGAAGAAAAGTGAAAAAACAAATTGCAGCAATGATGACATTGGTATTAATGGTAAGTGCGATTCCAGCAATGGCGGCGGATACCGGCACGAGGCAGAATGAATTCGGAAATTTGCGCGGGCTTCAATTTGCGGATTGGGTTGTGATGGGGATCTATGCGGCAGGTATGTTGGCGGTGGGAGTTTATTTTGCACGTCGGCAAAAAAATATGGAGGAGTTTTTCCTGGCGGGGCGGTCGGCAAAGCCGTTCATGGTGGGAATGTCACTGTTTGCGAGCCTTATCAGCACAATTTCGTATCTTGCCTGGCCGGGCGAAATGATTAAGCATGGTCCGATTATAATGGTAGGTATTGTTTCGATCCCGGTGATTTACCTGCTGACCGGGTATGCGCTGATACCGTTTTTTATGAAATTGCCGATTACCAGTGCGTATGAAATACTAGAACGGCGATTCGGGATGCGTGCGAGGCTGCTGGGCTCGACGATCTTCGTTGCCACAAGGCTGGTGTGGATGGGGCTGTTTATGTATCTTGCTGGTAAGGCGATCGTTGTGATGCTGGGCTGGCCGCAATGGGTGATCTCGTATGTAATTATCATTACCGGAGTTGTTACCGTAGTGTATTCATCTATCGGGGGCTTTAGTGCAGTGATCATTACTGACGTATTCCAGGCGTTTATTCTCATGACGGGCGCGGTGCTCACAGTGGTGTGCATCAGTATCAGTATGGGCGGCGTCGGGAGCTGGTGGCCTCACTCGTGGGCGTCGAACTGGGATCAGCAGCCCTTTTTCAGTTTGAACCCTGAAGTGCGGGTAACGGTGGTGGGTACCATGGTAGCGTACTTTGTTTGGTGGATATGCACTGCCTGCTCGGACCAGATGGCAATTCAGCGATATCTTGCGACAAAGGATGCTAAATCCGCCCGACGGGCTTTTCTAATCAACAACACGGCTGATGTGCTTGTTTCCATTTTGCTGGCGTTGGTTGGTTTTGCGCTGCTGGGCTATTTCAGAGCTAATCCACAACTGCTGGACGGTAAAGATCCGATAGCGAACGCAGATTTTCTTTTCCCGCATTATATTGCCAACTTCCTTCCGATGGGAGTGGGAGGGCTGGTGGTTTCGGGAATGTTCGCGGCGGCGATGGGGTGCCTGAGTTCCGGGATCAGTTCGGTTACGGCAGTGCTTAAAACCGATTTCTGGGACCGTTTTGGCAAGCGCAGCAGCGGGGAGGGGCACCAGGTCAAATCCGCAAAAGTTATTGTGGTCATAATAGGAATTGTGGTTTTGCTGCTGAGCACTCAAATAGGAAAGGTGCCAGGCAATATTCTTGAAGTAGCAAATAAGACGGTTAATCTTTTTGTGGGTCCGATGGGTGCGTTATTTGTCATGGCTCTGTTCATGCCATGGGTGGATGAGTTCGGTGCCATAGCCGGCACGATCTATGGCTGTGCGGTGGCGATGATAGTGGCTTACTGGGATGTGATTACCGGCAGGGGGGGGCTGAGTTTTCAGTGGATCATGCTAGCATCATTGATTGCCAGTTTAATTGTGGGCAGTACACTGAGCTTGGTACCGATAAAGGCAAAAAGCCCCGGTTCACGAATTCTACGTTTTGGTACAGCGGCGATACCGCTGGTTGCTTTAGTCGCTTTGATATTGCATATAGGAAAAGTATGAGTAATAAATTGGATATTCAGTCCATGTGGTCAAATCCGCCTGCATCATTTCGTTCTGCTCCATTCTGGTCATGGAACGGCAGGCTTGAAACGGGACGTCTCAAAAAGCAGATTGAGAGTATGCACGCGGCTGGCATGGGCGGTTTTTTTATGCACAGCCGATACGGTTTAAAAACAGAATACTTGGGTTCGGAATGGTTTTCGGCGATCGAGGCATGTATTGAAAAGGCACGTGAGCTTGGAATGAAGGCGTACTTATATGACGAGGACCGATGGCCTTCAGGTGATGCCGGCGGGATCATAACACGTGAAAAACCTGAATTTCGGACACATTTGATTTCGGCCGAGAAGATCCAAAATCCAATGGATGAGAGTAAATGTCGAGGCAGCAGGCTTGCGGTTTTTTCTATATGGCTCGATCAAAAAGGCAGTATGCAATCATACCAGAAAACCGAATCGAGAGGGAATGTAGGACTGGAGCAATCATTGCGATCGGTAGCGGCTGCGATTGCGCCGAATGTATTTGGCAAGAAAGACAGCGAAATCATCGCATTTGAAATTACAACTGCTGCGCCGCGCCCTTGGGAGAATGATGGTACATATCTGGATACTTTAAGCGCTGATGCTGTAGCGGAGTTTGTGCGTGTTACACACGAGGAATACGCGGCACGATTCTCCAACGACTTTGGCATGACTATTCCTGCCATGTTTACTGATGAGCCTAATTACGGACATTGGTTTTGCGGAGATGTGGACGGAACAAAACGACTGCCGTGGACGCCACGTCTTGCGGAAGAATTTAAGACTCGGCGCGGTTATGATATTATTGAGCATCTGCCGGAGCTATTTTTCTTCAGTGATAAGGAATTATTTTCGAAAGTCCGCCATGATTTTTACCGTACGCTGACTGAATTATTTGTTGAGAATTTTGCAAAACAGATCGGCGACTGGTGCGAGGAGCATTCTCTAAAACTAACTGGGCATGTTCTGTGGGAATGGCCTTTGCGTAAGCAGATCGGTTCGGTGGGGGCGTGTATGCCGATCTATGAATACATGCAGTGGCCTGGCGTTGATATGCTAACGGATCAGGCATTGGAACTTGCGGCGGTGAAGCAGGTTAGCTCGGTGGCGGATCAACTTGGTAAAGAGCGGGTTTTGACCGAATTGTACGGCTGTACCGGTTGGGACTGGCCCTTAGAGGGGCACAAATATATTGCAGACTGGCAATTCGCGGCGGGTGCAAATTTTCTTTGCCCGCATCTTTCGCATTACAGTTTGGCGGGGGGTGGCAAGAGAGACTTTCCCGCAAGCATCTTCGATCACAGCCCATGGTGGAAATATTATCGCAAGGTGCAGGATTATCTTGGCAGGCTTAGCCTGATGCTTACACAAGGCGAGCCTGTCAGGGACGTGCTGGTATTACACCCAATCGAGAGTGCTTGGGGTGTGTTCAGCCACAATGAAGAAAACGCTGAAGTAGAGAATATTCAAGAAGGTGTAAACTCGATTATTTATGCTCTAACAGGGGCGCATTATGACTGGGACTTCGGCGATGAATCAATCCTTGCCAGGCATGGACGAGTCGAGGGTGGGGTGCTGTATGTGGGCAAAATGCGATATAAACTTATCGTGCTGGGGCAGCAAATCACAATTCGGGCTACTACCGCAGCACTTCTGGAACAATTTAGTGCACAGGGCGGCGAAATAATATTTGTCGGGTCTCTGGCACGGTATATAGATGGGGTCGCGAGCAACAGAGTTGAGGTACTGAGCAGGCGGGGACACCTTTGTGATCAGAACATGGCTGAATTTATCAGCATGGTTGAATCCCTATTGCCGCGGCGAATCTCAATAACTGAGAACGACATCGAATTCGGGCAGGTTTGGGCGATGCAGCGAAAAATCGGCACTAATATGCTGGTGTTTCTGCAATCTCATGATCGAAAGAAGGCACATACGCTGAAGGTTTCAGTACCTGTGGTGCGACCGCCGGTGGCAGTATGGGATGCGCTAAATGGTGAGAGAACGCTCATTCCGACGCAAGCGATGCCGGCCGGAGTGGCTTTTGAGATAAAGCTGGACGCGAGCGGGTCAGCACTTGTTACTATTGGAATTGATCCTGGGATCGTTAAGAAAGCATCCGAAAAGGGGAATCTGGTCAGTGTACGTGAATACTCCGGGCCTTTTCAGGTAGAATTAACCGAACCAAACACTATGCCTCTCGACTATTGCCGGTTCAGGTTTGATGACGATGAATTTTCGGAATTGATCCCAACCCTTAAAGTTGATGAATTGATAAGAGCGAGGTTTGGGCTCGAAACGCGGCTTGGCATTGAACAGCAGCCGTGGTATCTCTATTCCAAGGGCGCGGTGGACACAAAACCTCGCGGCTGTGTGGAGATGGAATTTCCATTTCATGTTACGGATGTACCTGGTGAATGTTTACTTGCAATTGAAAATCCTCAGGATTATCTAATACGCGTCAATGGACAGGTTGTAAAACAGGTTACAGGTTCGTGGGTTGATGAAGAAATTAAAACATTGGATATTCGCGGCTATCTCAAGGTCGGCGACAACCAAATACAACTCACGTTAGATTACCGTGCCGACATAGAAATTGAGGATCTATACCTAGTCGGAAATTTCGGTACAGCTGCTATCGAGAGCGGCAGACCAGTTGCGCCTGGAAACGTAACACTCGTGCCTTTACCCACTAAGCTTGCGCTTGGTTCATGGGTTGGCCAAGGTCTGGACTTTTATACTGCCGGCGTACGATATACGATTCCTATTTCGCATCTGGATCGCGGGCGGCATATTTGCGTGAACCTTCCGGATGCGGCCTGTACGGCAGCGGCAATACATGTAGGCAAGCAGAAATTCGTGCTGCCATGGGCACCGTTTACAGCGGATATCACCAGTGCGATGGCTGAAAATGCAAAAGAAATCGTGGTCGAGATCATAGGCGGGCGCAAGAACATATTGGGACCGTTGCACGTTCCATATTGTCAGTGGACTGGGCCGGAATGCTTTAGCCCAAATCATGAACAATGGAGCAGAGAATATCAACTCAATAATCACGGGCTGATGCGGCCTGTTCTACTGGAGACCTGGTCGGGATAGATTGTAAATGAAACTCGCTTATAAGGGCGCTATGAATAATACGGAAAAACTAGTGATACAGGCCCAAGCCGAAAATACGAATCATGTATCAATGAAAGTACGTATCGGCTGGGGATTGGGCGGGCTTGCGGACAATTATATTATGAGCACGCTGATAGCACTGGCGCTGCCGGTGTACAATATTGCACTTGGGATGGACCCGGTAAAACTTGGAATTGCATTGTCAATTCCTCGATTTCTTGATGCAATAGCTGATCCGCTGATGGGCAACATATCCGATAATACTCGCAGCCGATGGGGGCGCAGACGGCCGTATATTGTCGCAGGGGCAGTGCTATCTGCGATACTGCTTCCCCTTTTATGGATGCCACCGGTTCGTACGGATTCCGGAATGTTCTGGTACATACTGGGCATAGCGATGGTTTACCTCGTGATGTACACTGTTTATGTTGTGCCTTATACAGCTCTAGGATATGAATTGACGAACGATTATCATGAGCGGACACGAGTATTGGCATGGCGGATGTATATAGGGCTGATTGGATCGCTTACGGTTCCATGGCTATATTGGCTTTGCCTGCGGCCAACATTCAACGGGGATGTGGCTAAAGGAGCAATGTGGGTCAGCATTGGGATTGCAATTATTATTATCATAGCGGGAATATCGCCGGCGATGGTTTGCCGAGATGACAGGGCGACTAAGAATCAGGAAAAGATCAAAATTGTTAAGGCAATACTTTACACGCTCAAAAATAAACCATTTATGATCCTATGTGCTGGGTATATAATTATAATACTTGGGTTATTTGCCAGTTCCACGCTGGGTTTGTATATCAATATTTATTATGTGTACAGGGGTGATAAGATCGCGGCGGCGGCAATGAACGGTATGATCGGGACAGTTTCGGCACTGACAAGTTATTTAAGCTTGCCGCTTATCACGAAATTTTCTGTGAAGTGGGGCAAAAGAAATGGGATGATTGCCGGGATGGCACTGGGTACAATTGGAATCGCGAGCCTCTGGTTTACGATGACGCCAGAAATGCCATACCTGCAGCTTGTGTCAACTTTTATATGGGGGCTCGGAATGCAAGGCTGTTGGCTTATGATCAGTTCAATGGTAGCTGATATTTGCGACGAGGATGAACTTGAGACCGGCTTGCGGCGGGAGGGCGTATATGGAGCGGTGAATGGCCTGGCACTGAAAGGCGCACTGGCGCTAACTACACTAGTTGGTGGTGTACTTTTGGTGTGGTCAGGGTATGATGCCACATCAGCTGAGAGTGCAGGAATTGTAAATTCGAATGTATTATTTAAAATGCGTGCACTGTTTGTTATTGGGCAGATAGCGGCGTTACTAATCGGTATCATTGTTTTCATGTTCTATCCGATCACCAAGCAAAAGGCTGAGTCCACCCGGAAGATTCTGGATCAACGACTATCAGAAAAGGTTCGAAGCACTATTTTATGAGTTATAGTAATCCTTTTAAAGAAGTAAGCGCGTGTTGGATTTGGCCTGAGAAGTATGAAAGCGCGAATCAGTATATGCAGTTTCGGCAGGAGTTTGTGCTCGATACAGTCCATGGTGATTCCCAGATCATTATAAGCTCTGATACAAGTTACGCATTATGGCTCAACGGATGTTTTGTTCATCACGGGCAGTTTCACGATTGGCCTTGGGAAAAGACTTATGATATTCTTGAAATAAGCGAATTCCTGAAATCAGGAAAAAACGTTTTGTGTGTCCTTAGTTATTACCAAGGGCAAAACAGTGCACAATATATTTGCTCAGAGCCAGGCATTGTTTATGCAATAAAATCAAACGGCGAGGCAGTAATAAGCGGATTTGATACATATTGGCGGCAAGATGAATCCTATCGCACTGAGGGGCTTGCGAGAATAACGCCGCAACTGCATTTTTCGTTTGAATATGACAGTAGAGCCGGTGATAACTGGCTTGAAGCGGATTATATGGCCGTTTCCAATTGGAAACGGATACAGAAGCAGGATATAAATCCAGAGATTTATGCAAAAACATTTAAATTGCGTCCTGTTAAGAGCACGCAAATCAAAGAGCGAGCGGCTGTACAAATCATTACACAAGGTTTTTTTAAAAATATAGCTGCAGAAAAAGATGTAGCCCGTCAAATGCAGTATGCTTTCCTAAGTTATCGCAATGCAAGTGATGTTTTTGGCGGAAGCACAGCTATTTTTCCTATTTCCATCAAAACGCCTCAGGCTGATAGCGACGGCGTTTATTTAATCGCTGATTTGTACAAGGAAGAGGTGGGGCTGTTTGAGATCGAGCTAGACGCTGATACCGGTACTGTTATTGATATTGCATACGGCGAACATCTCGATGACATGCGTGTCAGGGCGTTTGTCGGGGGCAGGAATTTCGCAAACAGATTTATCTCAAAACAGGGTCGCCAGACATTTACACATTATTTCACCCGCTTTGCAGGCAGGTATTTACAACTGCATATCAGCGGATCCAAGTCGAGTTGTAAACTGCATTATGCAGGCTTGCGCCGCGTCGAATATCCTGTGGAACTCAAATCGGAATTCATTTCCAGCTGCCAGCTGCAAAACGCTATTTATAAAACCTCTGTACGCACACTGCAATTATCTATGCACGAACATTATGAAGACTGCCCGTGGCGTGAGCAGGCGCTTTACGCAAATGATGCCCGCAACCAGGCATTATGTGGCTACTATTGCTTTGGCGAATATGGTTTTCCTGGGGCATCTCTAGACCTGCTTGGTAAGGGTTTGAAATCGGATGGTTATCTTGAATTGTGCGCGCCTGCCGAAATCTCGGTTACAATTCCATCTTTCAGCCTTGTGTTGATCATGGCATTGGCCGACCATCTGCTTTACAGCGGTAATGTAAAATATGCAGCTGATCAATTTCCTATTGTGAAGAAAATTCTTGGTTCACAGATGGCCTCTATGGTCAATGGACTTTTGCCATCTACGCGGGGCAAAAGATATTTCCAGTTCTATGACTGGGCAGACGGCCTCGACGGGACAGTGGCGGGAGATTGC
>MHYB01000060.1:473-6612 GCA_001824635.1 Planctomycetes bacterium GWF2_50_10 | reverse complement strand
TTTTCAGAGGTATGCGGGTTAAGATTTGATGCACCGATGCACATGTTCTTTTGCCTGGCAATGGAGTCTGCTGCGTTAATTGCTCAATATGTCGGTGATGATGAATACGCCAAGCTAATGCAATGCCAAACTGGTAAGCTCAAGAAAGCGATCCACTCGAAGTTTTTTGATGCTGATGCCGGTCTTTATTTGACATATGCTGGTGATACAGAAACCCCCCAACATTATGCGGAATTAACGCAGGCCCTGGCTATTTTGGCAAAGATATGTTCTGACGAATATGCCGAATGTTTGAGGTATAAACTTTCTGATGATAAGAGTAACATGGTTAAGACTACATTAAGCCAGTCTTTATATAAATTTGAGGCACTACTTACTGATAAATCGAAATATAGTAAATATGTCTTTGATAAAATTAATGCGGACTGGGGCGGAATGTTGTTAAATGGGGCTACCAGTTTTTGGGAAACTCTCAAGGGCGCATCGGATTTCGATAATGCCGGAAGTCTTTGTCATGGGTGGTCGGCCACACCTGTGTACTTCTATTATGCCCATCTATTGGGCATAAGGCCAGTCGAACCGGGATTCAAGAAATTCATATTTGCCCCCTCGTTGAATGCTATAAATACGATTGATGCTCGCATTGCCACACCGCATGGCGCGATTGGAATAAAGCTGCAGCGAATTGATGATCGTTTAGTCGGTCAGTTGGATTATCCAGGCCAGCTTGAGCCGGTTCTTATGCCATCATCAGCAAAAAACGAAGTTAAATTATGCTCGTACCAGGAGAAAGTATGCACGCCTTAGTTGTGGTTACGTCCTATTTCTTCCTGCTACGATGATTTTGCGGTCAATAGATGCGAGAGCATAAAAAATATCTGATTGTGAGGACGTATCTGAGATAGATCGCAGCGAGATACGATAAAAACGTGTTGCGGATATGTGATAGGATCTGAAAAATGAAGCTATGTGACTCAAAGTTAATTTTCAGTGGTTTGTCTGGAACCAGGACAAATACGGTTTCCTTTTCATGCCTGACACGTTTGCGAAATGGGCAATTGCTTTCCACGGCCAGGCTCGGCAGTGGAAAGGATACTGCTGATGGCAACATAGGTATTTGGCGATCTGATGATAATGGCCAAAAATGGTCCGATGTATTAATGCCTCTTACAACCAGCTTTGAAGGTAAAAATGGTTGTCTCCGGACGGGCTGTGTTACGGAGTTGTCAAACGGTCGCTTACTTATGTCCTGTGCATGGGTTGATCGCTCGGTCGAAGGGCGTGCACTGTATAACAATAAGACCGGCGGTCTTTGTGAAATGTTTCCGGTAATTTCATATTCCGATGATGGCGGGTGCACATGGTCGCCGTTGCAGCGTGTTGATCTTTTTCCTGTGGCCTTACCATCAGCTCTTACTGGGCCGACACTTGTGTTGTCTGATGGCGGGATTGCTTGCCAATTTGAGTCGCAAAAAACATGGGACAGCGCCGAGCCGATATATAATATCTCTGCTTTTAAGGTATCTTATGATGAGGGGGATACCTGGCCGGAATACGTCCAAATAGCCGGACGGCTTGGCGGTGACACGGTATGCTGGGATCAACGTATAGCTCAATTTCCAAGCGGAAAAATGATCAATCTTTTCTGGTCGTATAATACTGTAACGAATACTGACCAAACGATACACATGAGTGTTTCAAATGAGTGGAGTAGAAACTGGTCAAAGCCGATTGATACAGGTATTGTCGGACAAATCGCATGTCCTGTTGTTATGAGTGAGTTGCATGTTATAATGTTGTATGTGCGACGTGATAAAAAGCGACAAATACTCGCCCGTCAAAGTTTTGATGGCGGAAAGACATGGGATGTCAGTTCCGAGGTGATTATTTATAACCAGGCGCAAGATTATGACGATAGTTCTAACCTCTTTGACGCGATGAATCAGTGGTCATACGGTCACCCGTTTGGTATTAAACTGTCCGATCATGAGATAGCGATGGTGTATTATGCGGGTAAAGGCAGCTATACATCGTTGAATTTTTGCAAAATATATTTTAAGGCATGATTATGCGAAGTATATACTTAAGTGACACAGATCATTTGATTTACGACCGTGAGATAAAGCCATATTTACCTTTGCAGATATTTGATGCGCATACACATCTAATACTTAATGATCACTATTCTGATTTGGATTCCGTTCCGCTGGCTACTGATCCGATGCTTGGGAATGTTGATATGGGCTACCTTCAGCATTGGTGGCAAAAATTATTTCCGGATAGCAGGGTGCATGGCCTTGTAATGGGTTTTCCAGCACGCGGTTGCAATATACCGGAGATCAATAGGTATGTCGCCGAACATGTTACGCCTGAAAACAGGTTTTCTTTACTGGTTCACCCTTTAATGTCGGCCGGTGAACTTGAATTGATGATCGTGGGTTATAAGCCGGTTGGATTAAAACCCTATATGGTTTTCGCAGCGGTTGACGATGTTCAGCAAGCGTGCATCTGCGATATGATCCCTGAGCACCAGATTGCACTTGCAAATAAATATAAACTGGCCATAACTCTCCATGTCTCAAAGGGAAGGGGCATGGCTGATCCGCAAAACCTTGCGGATATCAGGCGTCTAGCTGAGAAGTATCCTGACTGCAATTTTATACTCGCGCATTGCGGAAGATGTTTTATTCCACCTAATATGGAGGCGGCATTGAAACACTTGCCCGCGTTGCCAAATTTATGGGTGGATACGTCAGCAGTCTGTGACATCGGCGTTTTCGCAATGCTCCTAGACGGTTTTGATAGGAGCAGGATTTTGTTTGGGACGGACCTGGTTACCGCGTCCGGTATCCGAGGTACTTATGTGCGTTTCGGAATGCAGTGGCAATGGGTTACTTCTGCACAGCTTACGCCGGTTGGTAATAAGCCTATCGAAGCAACATTTGCGGCGTACGAAAATCTTTGTGCGTTGCTGTATGCGGTGAAATTCTGCAAACTTAAAAAATGTGAACTGGATAATATATTCTTCAACAATGCTACGGAATTATTCCAATTGCAATGAGGATTATATGCTGAACAACTCTTTGCTGAGTACCGATTTCACCTTGCTCCAAATGCAACCCAGCAATATTTCGACGTGACGCCTACATAATAAAAACATGTGAGTTAGGAAATATATGATAAGAGTAGTTTTGTTTTTTATTGCAACGATCTTATTTACCGGATGCAATTGCATGAGGCGATCTACTTCAATGTATTCTGAAAGTGCAGTTCTTGCCGGATATCAACCCACGCGATTGCTGTTGGGGAATATTGAAGAAGGCACCGTAACAGTATCAAACAGCTCTAAGTCAAAGCCTGATTCTATTTTGTTTAAAGAAGGTGTGGATTATATAATAGACTACAAGGCTGGAACTATTCGACGCACTCAAAACTCCTGTATTCCTGATTACAGTAGCCATCCAATGTATGGAGCGAGAAACTTCGATCATAACACCTTTCCTGTATATGCAAATCATCCCTACTTTGTATGGGTAAATTATAATTCATGTGAAGCTTTTAAATGCACATCTGATCAAAAATTTCCGGTTAATAGCTATAAAAAACTTTCTTCCGGCAGTAATTTCAAACTCGTAATTTTCGGCGACAGTATCAGTACAGGTGCCGAAGCGAGCATGCCTGAACTTACCTATTTTGGCATGTACAAGGATTTTCTTGCTAAGCAATTTCCCCGGTCTCACATTTCGCTCTATAACGGATCCAAGGGAGGAGATTCTACAGTTGAAGGTCTGATCAGGCTCGATAAGGATGTGCTGGAGCAAAAACCTGATCTTGTCCTCGTTGCATTTGGTATGAATGATCATAATCTGCGGGGCTGGGGTGGCGTTGAGCCAACACAATATCAAAAAAATCTCAATAAAATTGTTTTACGAATCAAACAGCAAGGGGCTGATGTGATCCTGCTTTCGCCATTTCCACCTAACCCGGATTGGAAATTTGGAACGCACATGATGAATTTGTATGCCGATGCGGTCAGAAAATCGGCGGCTCAAACTGATAGTGTATATGCGGATGTCTATTCTGTGTGGATCAAAGTCCTTAAGCGTAAAGATATCCAGAGCCTGTTGGGCAATAACATTAATCATCCCAATGACTTTGGTCATTGGCTTTATTTCCAGAGTCTTAGTAGCATAAAGTTTTGATTGTATTTTATCATCTCTATGGAAAGATACCCTATGTCACAATTATTTATCAACGTATTGTCTCAAGGCGAGATTGTAAAGCTGCATCATAATACCTTACAAGTATTTGAAAAAACCGGTATTAAGATCACACATACGGAAACTTTGTTGAAATTAAAAAAGGCCGGAGCAGATGTTAGTGAATTATCGCAGGTTGTAAAGATTCCAGCTAAGCTGGTTCAGGAACTCTTATCTATGGCGCCGCCCATTGCCATTGAGACCGGTATAAACGGTAAAGTACTCGAGGTAGGTGGTGGGAATCGGTATTTTCATTCACTTATCCTGGATCCTTTTATTAATGACTACAAGGAAGGTAAACGGCTACCGCGACTGGAGGATGTCCGACGTCATACAATAATAGGTGAAAGCCTTGATCGCATCAATGGTATGATGCGAATGCAGTTTCCGGTAACTGATATACCAGAACCGGACTGTTACTACAAGACAATGGAGGTATTTCTTTGTCATCTCACCAAGCATGTTGCGATCTATCCAACAAGTGAGCAGAATTGCCGTGATTGGATGGATATATATGAAGTGATTGCATCAACAGCTGGTTTAGACGTGAAGACAACTCCATTGCTTAGCGTTGCAATGGCAATAACTAGTCCACTTCAATTGCATGGAATGAATGTCGAGATCATGAAAATGGCTATGGAACGTTGTTATCCCATAATTTCGACGGTGTGCCCGATGGCCGGTACCACCTCTCCATTTTCTGTTTCAGGAACAGCTTTGATCTGTAATGTTGAAGCACTGATACCAGTTTTGATTGCACAGTTATACAAGCCGGGACATCCGGCATTCTATGGTTTCGGTCCCTCTGTAACCGAAATGAAATCCGGGCACGATCTGTATTATAAGGCCGAAAAGATGCTTTGGAAAACCATTGCCTGCCAGATGGGTAAGTTTTACAACCTTCCTGTTTCCGGTGAGACAGGGGGTTCTCTTACCCATCGGCCGGATATGCAAAATGGAGCTGAAAGTTTTGCGTACATGCTGACGTCAATAGTAAATGGCCAAAATAACATGGGTGGTATCGGTAGCATGGGAAATGCTAACGGTATGAGCCAGGAGCAGATCATAATGCAATGCGGCCTCCTTGATATGGCAGAATATTTGGCTGGAGGTGTTGATATGAGCGATTATAAGCTAGCTTTTGATTCAATCGCAAAAATCGGTCCTGGTGGTAATTATATGGTTGACGAATTTACTATGGACATGCTGCATAGCAAGGAGTTTTTCCAAACTCCCTATTTCGATCTGTCTGGCGGTTATACTGACCCATGCCCAGGTATGTATGAAATAGCCCATGAAAAGGCAAAGGAATTAGTGGCAAACTATAAACCTGCCGTGTCGGATAAAATCCAAAATGCAATCAAGAAATTCTTTGCTTCTAAATATAACGACAAAACACTGGCAGCGTATTGATTGGACAAAGGAATAATATGGCAGAAAACACTAAATTTCGACAATCGTTTGAACTTTACCAGCAGGCTCAACAGTTGTTCCCTTACGGAACCCAGCTTTTCAGCCGTCGTCCCGAGTTGGGACCACTCGGCCAAGCCCCGATATATTTTGAAAGAGCAAAGCATGGTCATTTCTGGGATGTGGATGGTAATGAGTTCATAGATACCGTGATGGCTTTCGGCCCTATTTCGCTGGGTTATTGTTATGAGCCGGTGGACAATGCGGTCAAACATCAGATTGATAAGGGCATTCTGGGCAGCATAAACAGCCCTGTAGAGATCGAATTGGCAAATCTGATATGTGAAATGGTTCCTTGTGCCGAGATGATAAAATTTTGCAAAGGCGGCGGTGATGCCGATGCGGTTGCTGTGCGAATTGCCCGCGGCTACACCGGTAAAAACATTGTGCTGTTCTGCGGTTATCACGGC
>MHYB01000060.1:0-449 GCA_001824635.1 Planctomycetes bacterium GWF2_50_10 | reverse complement strand
ACGTCCTGGTATTAGCGCTAAAGGCATACCGTCGCAATTGGCCGGTACCTGCATACCATTTGAATACAACAATCTTGACAATCTCAAACATACGCTTGAACAGAATAAGGACAAGGTGGCGTGTATTATTATGGAACCCACCCGTTTCAAAAAGCCTGACAAAGGCTATCTAGAAGGTGTACGCCAGCTTGCTGATGAATATAAATGCGTACTTATCTTCGATGAGGTGGTAACAGGCTTCAGAATTGCACCAGGCGGAGCCCAGGAGTATTTCGGTGTCACGCCTGATATGGCAACGTATGCCAAGGCTGTTGCAAATGGCTATGCATTGTCGGCGGTGGCAGGAAATCGTGAAATTATGTCTTCGCAAGGCGATAATTTTATCAGCAGTACATACTGGAGCGATGCTACCACACTGGCCGCTGGTATTGCTACCCTAAATGAAATTC
>MHYB01000059.1:5471-24059 GCA_001824635.1 Planctomycetes bacterium GWF2_50_10 | reverse complement strand
CTTTCGCCCCGTCCGGGGCTCAAAAAGAGAGGGTTGGTGGGGTTTGCGTTAATATTCCCATAGCTTGCGCTATGGGCTACCCTTACGCCCCTGCCGGGGCTTTAGATGGGGAGTGCAGATCGAGGGAGGGAAACACGGCCTAGCTGCGCTAGACCGTGCCACGGGATTGGGACATTTTATTGTTAATTTGAGTGTTCTTAAACACTTGCAAACTTTTTGCGCATCCTTATAATCAGTACATTCTAAGGTTTATGTAATTATAGTTATGAAATCAAAAACTCAGGTTCTGCTGTTCATATCGATACTGGCGGCTGGAGGCGCGATGCTTTTTGCCCCCGGACACGTTGACAATTCATTTGCGGCGGCTCCAGAACAGCCATCGGATGATATTTCCGTGATACCATTGCAAACGGCCCGCGACGGGTACGGCCTGGCGATGATAGACCGCAAGACGCAGACAATCTGGGTATATGAGATCAATTCGCGTTCCGCGGCGTATAATAAGCTTCGGCTTATAGCGGCCAGAAGCTACAGGTATGACCGGCTGCTGGATGAGTTCAATACGGGCCAGCCTAAGCCAGATGAGGTAAAGCGTGTGGTTGAGCAGCTTTTACAACCCGGTGCAAAGGATATTGATCAGTCAAAGGTGTTGGAACCTAACAAGCCTAAAGACGTGAATCTTTGAGTAATTTAAGTTATAAGTTTATATTCGGTAGTTTGGAATAATAATTCATATTTTAGGAAAATCCTATGGCTGACAAGTATTATTCGCTTCAACAAGCGGCCGACAAACTCGGCAAGAGCACAGCGGATGTTGAAAAACTGATCAAAGAAGGCAAACTTCGGCAGTTTACCGATGCCAAGGGGCCGGTTGTGCCGGCTTCGCAGGTGGACGCGATGGCTGGGCCGGATATGCCGGAAGGCTCAAGTATAGGGCTTACGCCGCTAGACGACAGCACGATGCCTGCACTGACACCGGCGGCGCCTGCTTCTCCGATATTCGACCTGGGGTCGGATGAATTCGATCTTTCGGCGGAAGATACGCAGCTGACGGGCAAAGGTGTGGATATTCTCGGCGATGCGGACAGTGCCGAGTTCAAGATCACAGACGACACAATGGGCAAGACGGCGATGCCGGCGGCTTCCGGGCCTGGCGCAGAGCCTTCTCTTGAGAAGATCGAAAATGACGTGAATCTCGACAGCTTCGGGTCGGGTTCGGGACTGCTGGACCTTTCGCTGCAGGCGGATGACACTTCGCTGGGCGGAGTTCTTGACGAGATATATCCTGGCGCGGATCTGCCGGCATCGCCGGATGTTTCGCCGGCTGGGTCGGGAACGCCCCAGGGGCCTGTTGCGGTGGCGGCGGAAGCGGAGCAGATATTCGCGGAACCCGAAGGGACGGTAACGACGGCGACAATGGTGACGGCATACATGGAGCCGGAAGCGGATACGGCGAGCAATGCGATGGGTATCGCGATGTTTGTGCCGCTGTTTGCGGCGATCTACTGCCTGATCGTGATGGCCGGTGCGACGGTCGGCACGGTGCCGACGATAGCGATGTCGGTTCAGGATATCATCTGGTACATCGTTGGCGGTGCCGCGGTGGTCGCGATCATCGTTATGGTGGCCGGCATGGCGATGGGATCGAAAAAGTAACCAAGCAATTACGTGAGCCTTAGAGAGGCTATAAATAAAATTTGATTTGCAAACACTGCTTTTGCCGATAGTTTATAAATCGGCAGAACGGATTTTTAAAAGCAAAATAGAAAGGATTGATATGCGAATCAGTACAGTTGTCTCTATCGTGGTCGTATCGTTCGCTTTTTTAATGGCGAACGGATGCGTACCTGCACAGAAGTACAAAGATCTTCAGACGCAGAACCGTGTCCAGCAGGACCGTATCGCCCAGCTTGAAGCTGAGGCCAATACTGCAAGACTCCAGCTCGATCAGCTTCGCCAGCAATTGGCAGAGGCACAGAGCCGCGGCGGTACCGAGCTTGATGCTTTGAAGCAGCAGGTTGCGGCACTGGAACAGGCTATCGAGCAGAAGAATCAGCTCATCGCACAATTGCAGGGCAAGCTGCTTCGCGGCGGCCAGGCACTGCCGGCGGAACTTAATTCAATGCTGTCGGATCTTGCGGCACAGTATCCAGACCTTATCGAATACGATCCCAACAGCGGCATCGTGAAGTTCAAGAGCGACCTGCTGTTTACGCCAGGCTCGGACAAGGTTGATCCGCAGGCGGCCCAAGGGCTTAAGGCTCTGGTGAAGATACTTAACAGCGAAGAAGGCGCGAATTATGACGCAATCGTGGCGGGTCACACAGACGACCTGAGGATATCCAGGCCTGAGACAAAGGCGGCACATCCGACCAACTGGCATCTTTCGGCACACAGGGCGATATCGGTTGTCAATACGCTTATCGAATTCGGCGTGACGCCTGAACGTCTGAGCGAAAGAGGCTTTAGCGAGTATCGTCCGCTGGCGCCAAACGCACCCAATAAAAAGGGCAACGTCAAGAACAGACGAGTTGAGATTTATATCGTATCTAAAGGCATGTAGGTTTTTAGTTATGCAGAGATTTGAAACCCCCGGAGCTTACGGGGGTTTTTTTATAGTTAAAAATCAGCAAGAGGCAAGGAGCTATGGAACGGACATTGATCATTCTTAAGCCGGATGCGGTGGCGAGGCGGCTGACGGGAGAGATACTTACACGGTTTGAGAAAAAAGGTCTCAAGCTGATTGCGGCGAAGTTTATGACGATCTCCAAGGAGCTTGCCGAAAAGCATTATGATGTTCATAAGGGCAAGCCATTTTTCGAGAGCGTGGTGGGGTATCTTTCGTCGGGGCCGTCGATGGTGATCGTGCTTGAATCGGCGAATGTTATTTCCATGACGCGCAAGATGATGGGGGCGACATTCGGATACACGGCTGAGCCGGGGACGATACGGGGCGACTTCGGGTGTTCGCGGGGGTATAATCTGGTGCACGGATCGGACAGTCCGGAATCGGCGGCTTATGAAATTCCATTGTATTTTAAGCCGGAGGAACTGGTGGAGTGGGAATTCAGTGATTCGGGCTGGCTTTATGGAAGAGACTGAATTAGTAAAACTGGTTGCTGGGTGCTGGTTAAGAGAACGGCAAGGAAACCCCCAGGACAAGCCTGGGGGCTAAGCATGGTTATCGGACGCGGGGGCGGGTTGGGGGTACTTACATTTGCTTTGGGGCGGTTTATTTCTTATGTTTTGCTATGGTGAGGGCGTTTAGGCTAAGTTTGGGCTGATAAAACGCTAATGGGGGCTAAAAAAAGGTTCGATTCTATAGACAAGCGAGAGGTTTGTCTTTTTTTATGTCCAGGGAATAGAAAATGGTTTTTTCGCTGTTCAATAACAAGGCTGCGCCCATCGGTGTTGATATGGGTTCCGAATATATAAAGATGCTCCAACTTGGAAAAGCTGAGGGCGGCTTTACTATTATAGGGGCGGCAGTGGAACAGCGGCCCGCGTTTATCGAAGCGGGTTCGAGCGCGTGGCAGCACTGGGCGATCAAGGCAATAAAACAGCTCGCGATAGACGGCAAGTTCAAGGGCAGGAAAGTTGTAACCGCTATGCCCGCGAGCGATGTGTTTATTGATCAGATAAAGATTCCCAAAATGGCGGAAGAGAAGGTGCGGGAAGCTGTGATAGCGAGGGTGGCACCCAAACTGCCATTTGATCCTGCCACCGCGATGGTGCACTATGTTATGACCGGGGCGGGTTCGGAAAGTGAATATATCGTAATGGCGACCGACAGGGTAAAAGTTGACCATCATCTTGCGATTTATGAACGCGCGGGGCTTGAGGCACAGGCGATAGCTATATGGCCTTTGGCGATGGTGTGGTCTTATGTGAGCTTTTTCGGCAGGCGCAAGAACGACCTGGAATCGACAGTGATGCTGCTGGAGATCGGGGCGAATTTCACTAAGGTTGTGATTTGCAAGCACAGCAATTTGCTTTTCGCAAGGCTGGTGAATATAGGGGTTAACCAGCTTAAAGATGAAAATACAATGCGGCGGCTCATAGACGAACTTGGGGCGTGTGCGAGATATTTCGAGACGCAAAAGGGACGCATAGAGCGGATGATATTTCTGACGAGTCAATCGACGGACAAGATACTGTGCGAAAGCGTGGTGAAGCTTGCCCGCGATTTGCAGGTGCCAGCGCAAATAGGCGATGTGCTTGCGGCGATAGAGGTATCGACCGATGACGGCCAGGCGTGCGGGCCAATAGAGCGGAGGGGAAATGTGCTTAACTGGACGGGAGCTGTGGGGCTGGGACTTTTTTCGGAAAATTAAAAGCGAGCTGAGATTATGGTAAATATTAATTTTGTACCCGACGATTACATTCAGAAACGCGAGACGATGCGCACCAATATCATGTACCTGGTGCTGTTTTCGATAGTGCTGGCGGCACTGGGCGGAGCGTTTGCGGTGCTCAAGATACGGCAAAGAGCGGTGAACGTGCAGGCGCAGGTGATTAACGCCAAGATGAGCCAAGCCAAAAGCGAGATAGCGAAGCTGGAAGAACTCCAGGCTAAGCGTAAGGACATGATGGAAGCGGCGCTGGCAACGGCGGAACTGATCGAGCCTGTGCCCCGCACGATACTGCTGGCGGAACTGACTAACGCGCTGCCTTCGGGGGTTTCGCTTCGGAAGGTCAAGCTGACGGAGCAGGTCATAGCGGCGCCAAGGGTAAAGAGTGGAACAAAAGGAAATTACGCGGACGCTAAAAAGGCGGCGGCGGATAAAAAGGGATTGAAAGACGAAAAGGTCATCCCTGTCGATAACACGATTACGAAGTTGGAGCTTGAAGGGCTGGCGCCAAGCGATATACAGGTGGCTGGATATATAGCGTCGCTGAATAATTCGATATTGCTGGATAATGTAGCGCTTGTGCTGTCAGAAGAAGCCGGCAAGACGAACAAGGAGGAAGAGGTGAGCACTCGAGAATTCAAGCTGACTGCGACGATACGCAAGGATGTGCATCTTTCGCAGAAGGATATCGACGGAATAAGAGCTAAGAGGCAGAGCCTTTTATAAGGTGGGGCGTAAATTATGAACAGTTCAATGCGAAAAGCGGTGTTCTTTGTGGTGCTGATGGGTATAGCCTATGTGTCGTGGGCGTATATGATCAAGCCAGTAAACGCGAATCTGGACAAGCAGAAAGCACAGCTTGAGGCACAGATGCTCAAGCTAAGCGAGCTTGAGAAGGCTACGCTGGCGATGCGCGATCTTGATAACCAGATGACGGAGCTTAAGAACGCGGTGGAATTTTTTAATTCCAAGCTGCCCCCTACCAGCCAGGTGCATAAAGTGCTTGAGCAGGTAACAGTGATAGCACAGAAGGAAGGGCTTAAGACCAAGGTTGTTCGGACGATGCCCCAGAAAAACTGGAATAACTATGTGGAACAGCCACTGAAAATGGAACTGCAGGGCAATTTCGATTCATTCTATTCGTTTCTGCTGGAGCTTGAGCAGATGGCCCGCATAACACGGATACGCGATATGCAGCTTAAAAAAGATCCAAAGAACGAAGGTGTAGCGATAGCGGAATTTACGGTAAGTATATTTTTCCAGGATAATAAGCAGGTGGCATCCCAGAGCTAATCGAGGCTGCCAAGCGGAGAACGCAATATGTTAGATTATTTAAAAGAGAGTTCGGCGATAAATAAAGACCAGCAGGCGACGGCTCCAAATGCCGCAGGCGACGGCGGGATGGCCAGTGAAGGTTATATAACCACAACGGCGCAGGATACGACGGTAAAACGCGGGACGTATCTGCTGGTGATGCTTATAGTGCTGGGGCTTGGCGGGTTATGGTTCATGGCCAAGAAGACAAAGCCACAATCGGCTGCTGCCAAGGGCGTGGACAATAAATCTATCGAGACGGCGATAGCCCAGATGACAGGCACGAAGGCTGAGTTCTTTAAAGAAATAAACGGGGTTGTTACAAAGTTCAACGAGATAGCCAATGTAAAGCAGGTAAAGGTGAATGAATTGCAGAAGAATCCATTTCACCTGGAGGAATTCGCAGCTGGTGCTGGTATGAGCAGCGAGGATAGTGAGGCATACGCAAAACAGCGCGAGCAAATGGATCTTGAGCAATCGGCCAGGAAGATGCAGCTTTTGAGCATAATCAAGTCCCCTGCCGGGAACCGGTGCATGATCGATGACAAAATAGTCGGTCGCGGCGAGACGATCAAAGGCTGGACGGTAGAGGAAATAACAGACGAGGGAGTGTCACTCAAAGCGGGTGATCTGAGGGTGGTACTTAAGTTCATTCAATAAACGGGAACATCGATAGTGTTTAATTTCCGATCGAAAAACCATCAAAAGCATACCGCGGTTGCGACCCTGCCGGATTTAGGCCAAGACGACCGCGGGTTATGCAATTTATACGACCCACACGAGAGTGAGCAGCTCAAACATGTTCGCGATATAGCGGATGTGCTTGAGGAGACGGGTAAACTGAATTCGGCACAGCTTGGGCAGCTGCGCCAGGCGATGGCCCAAAAGCCTGAAGCGGATATTTGCGAAATCATTGTCGCAATGCGTTTTGCTTCCGATGACGATATCCTTGCGGCCAGGGCGAGTCTTTTTGGATTTGAGTTCCGCAGGCTTGATCCTGAAAAGGTTGACAAAGCAGCGTTCGGTCTGCTTGACGGTGAGTACATTAAATCCAACTCGGTGTGCCCAATAGAATTCGACGGGCCTGTGCTTGTCGTCGCCACGAGCAAGCCTTCTGATATTTTCGTGCTTGATGATGTGAAAAGACGCACGGGCAAAAATATCAAGGTGATAGTTTGCGTTGAGAGCGATATCAAGAAGGTATGCGATGCTTTGACGGAAACGCATCTTGACGGCTCGGTGGATGAGATTATCGAGGACGCCACGAGCCAGAGCGACATACAGCTCATACAGGACCAGGTACAGGAAAACGAAGACCTTGAGAAGATCGCGGGCGAATCGCCCATTATTAAATTCGTAAATTATCTTATAAGTCATGCGATACGGGAAGGCGCCAGCGATATTCATATTGAGCCTAAGGAGGCTCATTCCAAGATACGATACAGGATCGACGGAATTCTTTTTGACGCGATGAAGCCCCCTGTCACGATGCATTCGGCGGTGGTTTCGAGGCTCAAGATCATGTCGAATCTTGATATTTCGGAGCGGCGCGTTCCACAGGACGGCAGGATAGCGGCCATAGCGGGCGGAAGGCCCATCGATCTTCGAATATCAACGCTGCCAACATGCCACGGCGAGAAGGTGGTTATACGAATACTTGATTCACGGTCTATACTGCGGACGCTTGAAGACCTTGGCATGAGCGATGAAGTGCTGGTGAAGTTCCGGGCGGAGATCGACAGGCCACACGGGATTCTGTTGGTGACCGGGCCAACGGGTTCGGGAAAAACGACTACCCTGTATTCGGCGCTCAATCACATGGACGGC
Source organism: Planctomycetes bacterium GWF2_50_10 (assembly GCA_001824635.1). Lineage (GTDB taxonomy): Bacteria > Planctomycetota > Phycisphaerae > Sedimentisphaerales > GWF2-50-10 > GWF2-50-10. The sequence continues at coordinate 16,566 of MHYB01000059.1, read as the reverse complement.
TCTACTATGAACGTATCGACGGTAGAGGATCCTGTGGAGTATCACCTTGCATTCTGCAACCAGGTGCAGGTGATCGAAAAGATCGGGCTATCATTTTCAGCGGCGCTTAGGAGCCTGCTGCGTCAGGACCCAGACGTGATAATGCTGGGCGAAATACGCGACAGCGAGACGGCAAGGATCGCGGTGCAGGCGGCACTGACGGGCCATTTGGTACTTTCGACACTGCATACCAACGATGCGCCAAGCTCGGTAACAAGGCTTGTGGATATAGGCGTTGAGCCTTACCTGATAGGAGCGGCGCTGAATGCTGTGCTGGCCCAAAGACTTGTACGAAAGATATGTTCGCACTGCAAGGAAAACATGCCAGCTACAGACAGTATGAAGCCTATGCTGGAAAAAGTTGGAATAGGCGAAAACGAATTGTTCCACGGTGCGGGATGCCAGCAGTGCAGGAACAGCGGGTATTCGGGGCGAATAGGCATATATGAATTTTTGATGGTCGATGATGCTTTCAGGGACATGATAACGAAAGACCCATCGACAAGCAATATGAGGAAGGCTTTCGCCGCGAGCAGGCAGGCAAGCTTGTTTGACGACGGCATGCTGAAAGTTCGGGCGGGAATGACGACTGTGGAAGAAGTGCTGCGAGTTACGGAATCGCTATAAAGAGGCTATTATGCTAGATTATAAAGTTATACTTGCGACCGCGATAAGTTCTAAGGCGTCCGACGTGCATATAAACGTGGGGCTGCCCCCTATGATGAGGGTGAACACCGAGCTTAGCGCGATGCCATTTCCAGCGGTAATGCCTGAAGATGCCAAGAAGATGGTGATCGACATGGCGACTCCTGAGAGGCTTGCGAGGTTTGAGACCGTACGCGACCTGGATTTTGCCACGACGCTTGATGACGGGTCGCGATTTCGTGTAAACGCGCATTACCAGAGGGATACGGTTGCAATAGCGTTTCGAGTGATATCGAGCAATGTGCCCGATATCGACCTGCTGCACCTGCCTCCAATCGTAAAAGAGCTTTGCGAACTGCCTCGCGGGCTGGTGCTGGTGACGGGGCCAACGGGTTCTGGAAAGAGCACGACGCTGGCGTCGATGATAATGTCGATAAATAACAAGTACGGCAAGCATATTATCACGCTGGAAGACCCAGTTGAATATGCGCTAAAAAATAACAAGTGCATGATCGAGCAGCGAGAGATAGGCTCGGATTGCCCTGAATTCGCAAGCGGACTCAAGCATTCGCTGCGACAGGATCCTGATATCATACTCGTTGGCGAAATGCGCGACCTTGAAACGGCAAGTTCGACGATCACGGCGGCGGAGACGGGACATTTCGTGATGTCTACTTTGCACACGATCAATACTTCGCAGACGGTTGAGCGTATTATCGATATTTATCCTTCGGGGCAGCAGAACCAGATAAGGGCGATGCTCGCGAATACCTTGCAGGCTGTTATTTCACAGACACTGTTCAAACGGATAGATAAGCCCGGAATGGTGCCCTGCGTCGAAATACTGCTTTGCACGTCGGCGGTGCGCAACTGCATACGCGAGAACCGTATTTACGAGATTCCAAATATTATCGAGACAAGCCGAAAAGTGGGCATGCAGCTTATGGATCATTCCATAGCTCAGATGTATAGTGAAGGTTTTATCGATCGTGACGAGGCGATTGCCAGGTCGGCCAATCCCGGCAAGATGGAAAAGAACCTCACGCCTCACGAACAGGCGGGGATAACCGTCCTCGACAGGAAGAACCAGAGCGAATTAGAGGCGATGTTAACGGCCAAGTAGGAGTATTAAGATGGCGGGTTTTGAATACCAGGTGCGTTCAGGAAATTCGGCGGCGGCTTTGCTCAAAAAGCCAGGCCAGGGCATATCGACGGGACAGGCCGCGCAAACGGCAGGCAATGCGCTTGCCAAATTACAGGGGTTTCGATTTGAATTCGGACCCGGCAGAAAAGACGTGCTCAATTTTTCCAACCAGCTGGCGGTTATGATCAAGGCGGGCATATCGATACATGATGCGCTTGAGGCAATCGCGGAGCAGGTGGAAAACCGAAAATTCAAGGAAATAATTACTACGATCAAAGCCGATATCGAGGGCGGCAAGAGTTTTTCGCAATCGCTGGCCAGGTATCCTGATGTGTTCAGCAATCTTTATGTTAATATGATGGCGGCGGCGGAGGTGTCGGGTTCGCTGGCGTCTATGCTTGAACAGCTTGCCGCATACCTTGACCAGGAAGCGGAGACGCGGTCTATGATGCGAGGAGCGATGGTATATCCAGCCATTATCGCGTTCATGGCGGTATCGGTTACGATATTCCTGCTTACGTTCGTATTGCCCAGGTTCGTTTCGATATTCGCGGGCAAGGAGACGCTGCTGCCTGCGCCTACAAAGATTATCATGGCCGCAAGTTCGTGTTTGCGAGGGTACTGGTATTACATGGTACCTGCTTTAGGGGCGGCGGCTTGGGGCTTTTTCTTCGCTATCAGTACGCCAACAGGGAGGTACTGGTGGGACAGGGCAAAGCTTTCAATACCAATAGTTTCAAAGCTGTGCAGGAGCTTATATATAACGCGAAGCCTACATACAATGGGTGTGCTATCAAGCGCGGGCGTGCCTATCCTCGATACGCTGGCGATAACAGCGGAGATAAGCGGAAACGCGGTGTATAAAAACATGTGGTATGCGGTGCACGGGTGTGTGCGGCAGGGACAGAAGATAGCGACAAGTCTTTCGGCACATTCGCGAATGCCTACGAGCGTTGTGCAGATGATACGCTCGGGTGAGGATTCGGGAAAACTCTCGGATGTGCTCCATGATATTTCGGCGTATTATGCCAGAGAATTAAGGGCGACTATCAAGACCGTGACCGCGATGATCGAACCTATAATGATCATCCTGATGGGTTTTTTGGTCGGATTTATCGCTATGAGCATCATATTGCCCATATTCAAGATGTCGAGCCTGGTTATGGGTAAACACTAGAGGTCTTTATGAACGCACGAAGACAAAAACGAGGTTTTACGCTCATCGAGGCGCTTATATCGATAGTGCTGCTGGGAGTTGCGATAGCGGCTCTGATGGTTTCAAACGGGGCTATGACTAGCGCAAACGGCGCGGGTATCGAGATGTCGACGGCGGAATTTCTTGTTGAACAGATAAGGGAGCTTACCGCGGGACTGCCCACGGTTGACCCACAAACAGGCAAGGCGACGTTCGGGGCTGAAACCGGGGAAAACCTGGCCACCTATGACGATGTAGATGATTTCAAAGCTAAGACATACTGCCCCCCTATCGATGCCGCCAGGGCGCAATTGACTGCGTATATCGCGTATACGCAGCAAATAACAATTGATAAGGTGCTTGCCACTGACCTGACAGCGATAGATGCGACCGGCGCGAGCGACTTTTTCAGGGTGACGGTAAAAGTATTTTTGAATGGGAAAGAACTTTCGCGGGCAAGCTGGGTGCGGGTAAAATTGTAGGATGTGATCATGAATAAAAGAATGTCGCGGCGAGTGGCGGGCTTTACGATAGCGGAGGTGCTGGTTTGCCTTGCGATCTTCGCGCTGATACTTACGGCTGTGGCGACGGCTTTTTCGGCTGCGGGAAATAATTATAACCAGAACCGGGATATGTCCGACGCGATGAACATGGCAAGGCTCGCGCTTACGCGGATGACAACCGAAATGCGAAGCGCAAAGGCAATAGCCGATGATGACCCAGCGGGACAATGCAGCGTTATAACCAGCGATTCGGAAGATATCGTCTTCAGGTACAACAGCGGCGACAAGAAGCTTTACCTCGACAAGGACGGCAGCTCATATACACTCTGCGAAAAGGTGGAAAGTCTGACTTTTACACCACATACCGATATTCATGGCAATGTCAAAAGCGTTGAGATGTCCATCACGGTAAAACCCGGCTCAACATCGCAAACGATGTCCGCTGCGGTAGTTCTTAGGAAGATGGTCTAGCGCCGGACAAAGCATAGCCTAAATTCACTTTTTCAATAAAAAGTACTGGCAGATAAAGTGATTGCTGGTATACTTAGCCCATGTTGTCGACTCCTATTTGCAATCTGAAAGGGAGGCAATTGCATGGGTATTTGGAGCCGTTTGTCGGGGCGCATAATGGAACGCGCCGATTGGAAGAATATCGCACTTGTGCTGCTGTTTGTCTTTGCGGTTAAGTGCGTCATAGCACAATGCTTTTTCTTTCTCAGCGATGAGGCCTACCTGGGCCTGTGGGGCAAGAACATAAGCACGGGATATTACGATCATCCGCCCATGGCGGGATGGGTCGCATACGCCCTGCTGCAAATCGGGCAAAGCCCGCTGATCCTGCGACTTGGGACGATCCTGTTTTCTCTGGCGATCGGACTGGGGATATTTGGGCTTCTCAAAGATTACGACAGGCGCAAGGCATACCTGGTGTTTTTGCTGTTTATGTTTTCTCCTTTCGATTTCATGCTCTTTGCTGTCATGACTGACGCGCCGCTTATGTTTTTTGCGTTCTTTTCGATATTTTTCCTTTTTAAAGCGGAGACTAAAGAGAATCGCATTTACTATCTGCTCAGCGGGATATGCCTGGGGCTTGCGTTTCTTTCCAAATATTTCGCGATCATGGTTTTTGCGGCTTACATCGTATATTTTTTTGCGGGCAAAAAGAATACAGTACGGGTTACAGGCTACGGGCTACTGACAATTGCGGCGACTGTTCTGGCAGCCCAGAATATAGCATGGAATTATCATAACGGCTGGCCCAATGCGATGCATAATTTTTTTAACCGTATTGAGAAAGACGCAAACCCTGCTGCATCGCTTTCGTTTTTGGCCGCAAGCGCGGCTTACATGCTCACGCCGGTAGTATGTTATTTTCTGTATAAGAATAGAAAACGTTTTGCCCAGTGTCTTTGGAGCCGGCATTTCAAGCTGCTGGTACTTATTGTCGCGATACCGTTAGTGGTTTTGGTGCTGGGTTCTTTTATCAAGGATATTCGGCCGCACTGGATATTTTTTCTGATGCCTGTAATATTCATGATCGCGGGAATATTGATCGACCCGGCTGACCTTATCAAATGTATCAGGTTCAGTTTTACATTTTCCATGGTGCAGGCTGTTATTGTATGCGCCGTTCCGTTTTTCCCTTTTTCCCTGCTCGCCGGCCGCATAGATAACAAGGACTTCGCGTCATTCATGCTGCATCTGGATCCCAAGGGGGCTGCCAAAAATCTTGATCCGTATAAAGACAAGTTCGTAATGGCGACTCAGAGTTATTCGATTTCGGCACTACTTGAATATGATCTAGGCGTTCGAACAGTGGTATTCGGCGGTGGCTCACAGCATGGCAGGCAAGACGATATTTATACGGATTTCAAAGAATTTGACGGCAGGGATTTCGCGATCCTTTTGAAGGATCAAAAACATATATCCAGGTTCTCAAATATGTTCGATCACACAGAGACACGGATTTTCAATGTTCAAAAATCTCCAATTTATGTGCTGCTTGGCTACCATTTCAAATATGATGAATACCGCCTGAAATATCTCGTGCGGACACTTAACAAATACTACCAGGTTCCGGCGTGGTTGCCTTATTCACAGAGCTATTTCCATAAGAAATACGATTTTGACCCGTCTTGCACATACATTGAGAAACAATATGCGACCGCAGATGCAAATGAGGCGGCAAATCAGGTAAATGTGATACCGCCCGCAATGAGTTTGAACCAGGCAGCCGCGATGAAATGATCATTCACTCAACTACTTCGAGATGATCGGGTACGAGGTGCTTTAATTTGCCGAGCTGGCTTTTGCCGAGCCTGGCTTCGATGAGCACGGAACTATCTACATACTCCTCGCTGATTATTATGGCGTTTGCGCGAAGGAAGCTCTGCACCTTGCCTCTGCCGAGGTGATTTTTCACGCGCACGACAACGGAGCCGCCGGAAAATTTCTCATATACCGCGTCATGCACTTTCGTCAGGCCCATTCCCGTTTTGGCAGAAATCGTGATCGCACTGGGATATATCGTCGCGAGAGTTTCCAGATGCCCTTGTTTTGCAATGGCATCGGATTTATTAAGCAGCATGATTATCGGCTTTTCGCCGCAGCCTATTTCACCAAGCACCTTATTGACAGATTCGATCTGTTCCTGTGCGTCCGCGGCTGAGACATCGATCACATGAAGCAGCAGATCGGCATTAACAGCCTCTTCCAGGGTGGCTTTGAATGAGGCCACGAGTTGATGGGGCAGTTTTCGTACAAATCCGACCGTGTCGCTGAGGAGCACATCTGCGCCTTGGGCGAGCTTCCATTTTCGTGTGCGCGTATCAAGGGTGGCAAAGAGCAGATCTTCAACATACACCCCTGCATCGGTTAACGCGTTCATCAAGGTGCTCTTGCCCGCATTAGTGTAGCCGACCAGACAAATCTTAAAAAGATCTTTGCGGGAACTTATCTCGCGCATGCGGCGTTTATCGATCTCTTCCAGATCGCGTTTGAGTTCGGTGATGCGTTTGCTTACTATGCGTCGGTCGATCTCAAGCTGCTTTTCACCCGTGCCGCGCGTACCTATGCCGCCGACCGCACCTGCGGCAGTTCCACCGCCGGCACCAGCGACGGTGTCCAGATGGGACCACATTCGGGTGAGCCTGGGATATGTATATTCAAGCTGGGCAAGCTCGACCTGCACCATTGCCTGGCGGGTCTTTGCCCTGCTTGCGAAAATATCGAGTATGAGTTCGCTGCGGTCGAGCACCTTGGCCTTGATTATTGCTTCGAGTTCACGGATCTGGCCGGGCGAGAGGTCATTGTCGAATATGACGCAATTTGCTTCATATTTCTGCACACGCTCGCAAAGCATCTGTGCTTTTCCCTTGCCGATGTATGTAGATGGATTGATCTTCCGTATTTTCTGCTGGAATTTATCTACCACCAAGGCCCCTGCCGACTCAGCAAGAGCCGAAAGTTCGGCTAGATCATCGTCTTTCCAGCCATCCCCCACGAGCCATGCGCCGACAAGTATTACGCGTTCTTTTTGTACTTTCAATTCGTTTCGTAGTGTCTGCAACTAATGTAAACCCTTTTATATAATCCTGAATCCTTATTATATACGAAGAAAGCATGAAAAAGCCCCATTTTTTATCTAAACGGGGCTAAAATTCGCAAGTAGATGGTCGATTCAGCAATTTACTTCTTTTTTGAGCCGCCAAGGATGTTCTGAAGTCCTTCTTCAAGAAGTTTGCGACCCGCATCTTCAGGGGAAGTAGGCTGTTGTGTGCCTGGCTGGGTTGGCTGGGTAGTACCTTCTTTCTTAAGCCCGCCCAGTAATCTATCTTGTATCTCCTGCTGGGCAATAGACCGGATTATTGTTGCAAGGTCAAGTTCAGGATTGTCAACGGTGCCTTTAAAGGCCAGTGTTGTTCCACTTACACCCGTTTGACCGGTCGTAACTACCTGCCCGCGAGTTGTAATGGGCAGAACTATCGAAGCCTTGAGGCTGTTATCAAGCCCGAGTCGCCCGGAGAAGAACGTGGGCAAATCGCCAATATCGATCTGCATATTATTATATGTAAGCACACCGTTGTTTAGCACGAAAGTCGTAGGATGAAGGTACATTGTCGTATCAGTGCTCTGCGTTTTCCTCAACATCGAGATAGCTTTGACAATGCCGTTTAAAATCGGCGAATTGAGCTTAAGATTCTGTATCTCGGTAGTAGCTTCGATTTGCGTATCATTGGGCGAACCGCCGGCTATTGGAATGACAAATGTCTTGCATTGCAATTGAGCTGTACCTTGCGTGCCTTGCGCCTTGGCAAAGATCGGGTTGACCTGCTTAAGCAGAACCGCGGCAATCTTATCGTTTATCTGGACATCCTTTAAGATTTGCATCGGAGCTGGTGTCCGAAGGAGGGTCGGCTTTTTGCGGAAATCAGCAGTGGCCGCAAAATTCAGCGTGCCCTCATTTACTTTACAAGTAAACGGAGCAATATCCATTTTACCGTTTACAATCGCCAGTTCCATTTCAGCAGGTCCGAATTCCAGGCCCATATATTCAGCACTTTGCCAGCCGAAACCAAGATTCGCGTTCATATTGGCCATCATCAAATCGGGCTTGTCACTGGGCCACTGCGAACTGAATGTAATGGTATCTTTGCGCGAACCCGTTACCGCCAGGCCGCTTGGCATAAACGGCGAAGCCATCGCACTCACAGCCGCCAGGTCGTATTGGGCATTGATCGTCCCCTGGAGCTTTGAAGTATTTTTGTCCGTTGTCTGGCTGAACTTGGAAAGCGTAATGTTTATAGCCGGGCTTGTGATCTTCATATCTTTTACGCGATAGGTTTTCACAGAAGGATCCACAAAAACATCAGCAATGACAGTCAACTGACTTTGTGTAAAAGGCTGTTTGCCTGGCGAAACTATAGATAGATTGCTGATCTTCGTATCTTCCGTAACGATGTGATATTCCGTGCCTTTGCTGGTGAGGTTAAGCTTGGAACTAAAAATGCCGCCAATCTGCGTATCCTGCGAGAGGCCGCCGAAAGCAATCATCCACGGCATGGCTTTGCCAAGATCGGCCTTGGCATTTACCACCATATTGGCAGATTCGTCAGACTTTTCATTAAGCGGAATAGTGGCATTGCTTACCTGGACATCGGCAAAACTCGTAACCGCTGAGAATGCCGGGATCGTAAGCACATTCGTTTTCTGATCCACCTTTATATTATATTTAAGCTGTGCTGTCTGCTCGGACGCGGATGCGCCTTTTGGATTGGTAACCGTAAGCTGGCCCAGGTTGGCCTGCCCGGCACTGGTGAGAATGTTATTAATTAAACCTACGTTGCCCGACGCGTTGATCTTGCCCGCGAATTTATAACCCGCAAAATCCACGAATTGGCCCAGTTCCGACTGCATCTTTGCAAGGTCGCCGTCAAGTGTATATTTGATAGCTTCCATAGTGCCGGAAACATTTGCGTTTACGAATGAGCTTGAAGCCTTGAACTGATCGATCACAAATGCTCCGCTCTTATCAGCGGCGATCTGTGCATCGATTGTGATGGGCTGAGAAATAGCTGCGGGCTTGCCACCAACAACACCCTGAAGGGAAGCGAGATTAGCGTTTGCGGTAAATACCTTTCCCGACTCGCGTGTCTGCGTAGTTATCTGCGCCTTCACCATGCCGCTATTGATCTTTGTGCCAGGCTTTAAACCCAGTGTATTTGGAAGCTGCATTGCAAGCTTTGCGAGATCGATATTAGCGCCGCCCTGCACCTGCGCGGGACTTTGCGGCGACATAAGCTCGGCAAAATTCTTGAACGACTTGGGCAGCACGCCTTTCAAAGCGGCATTTGCCCAGTCGGTCTGTAGCTCGAAATTCTGAATATCAAAAGTGTTCGCCGCCGCAGCCGCATTGACATTGGCAATAAGTTTGGATGTGGCGAATGTATCGCCCTTCAGCGCCGGCATCTTTATCTTGATATTGCTTCCGTTTACGCGGAGCTGAATATTTTCGAACTGCCCTTCATTGAGTTTTACATTACCTTTAGCGGTAATGATACCGCTGGCAGCGATGTTCGGATCAACCATGGCCATAACGCTTTCCAGCGACGCCAGGTTAAGATTATTGATGTCGATATTGAAATCGCCGCTTGTGCCGACAAGCTTCCAGCCGTGTTCCTCGCTTGGCGTAACAGTTCCGTTTGCGTTTATCGGATTGTTGGCTGCAACGAGATTGATTTTAAAAGTTGTCTGCTCGCCGATGGGACGAAGGTTCAGCAGAGTATTTATACCCGCAAGCTGAACAGATGGCCTTTTCCCGCTGGAATCCGTGATATTCACCGAGCCGTCATTGAGCACAAAATCCATTCGCTTTACAGGCAGTCTGCTTGGGCCTTGGGGGCGTGGGCCAGGCTTTTCGGCTCTTTCCTGTGCGGGTTCTTCCTTTGCCTCCGGAGGGCCTTGTTGTTCAAGTTTTGCCAGATCAACATGCACGACGGGCGAATCTACAACTGTTTTGCCAAATTCCATTTGTCCGCCCAGCATTGAAGAATAGACCGGGTCGGTCGATACGGTTTTCGCGGTAAACTCCATCGCGCCGGCGTTATCATTGAATTTTACATTTTTAAGCTTGATGCCGCTGAGCCAGCCCATCGAAAGATCGCTCACCTGCACCTTGCCGGTTATCGAGCTGTTGATCTTGCCCAGTATCATGTTCGTGCCGCTCGCGGAGGATATGTAATAGGGCACAAGCAGTATGATCAAGATAAGCAGCACAACCAATACTGCGGCTATGGCCGCTATCGTTTTCCAGATGCTCCTGTGTTTAGTCTGTGACGTACCTTTATCCTTCATATCTTTTCCCTTCATACACAAGCACGCAGTGGACGTATGTTCATCCATAGCCCCCATGTTCATTCCCCATTTCCGTGGCCAGACCGCGAGCCAACGTGCCTAAGTCGACATTATTTCATCGGACTTCAGTTTGACCTGGCCATCTATCTTATCGACGCTTTCCTTTGTGGCGGCCTCAACCTGCTTTTTGCCTTTATCGAGTTCGTCTTCGGTTATGGTTCCGGCCTTTTCCAGTTCTTCAAGATGCTTTATCGTGTCGCGGCGGGTATTGCGCACTGTAACCTTGGCATGTTCTCCGTTTTGTTTAACCTGTCCGACCAGTGCCTTGCGGCGTTCACCCGATAGCGGCGGAACGCTCAGGCGGATCATCTTGCCGTCGACCATCGGCGTCATCGAAAGATCGCTATTTTTGATCGCCTTTTCAATATCCTTGATACAGGCGGGATCGAAAGGCTTGATAAGTATCTGATCCGCCTGCGGTACAGTTAAGGACGCAAGTGATTTGAGCGGCGTGGGATTGCCGTAATATTCGACTCGCAGGTGTTCAATAAGCCCGGTAGACGCCCTGCCCGTACGCACACCGCGAAGTTCCTCATGCAGGAACTCCAGCGTCTTTTTCATCTTCCCATCGTTGTCCGCAATTGCTTTTGCCAGCGACATATCAGTCTCCAATCTCCAGTTGCCCCCGCTTATGGCTTAGGTGGTTATCAACGTACC
>MHYB01000059.1:0-5446 GCA_001824635.1 Planctomycetes bacterium GWF2_50_10 | reverse complement strand
TTTATATTACCTTCTTTGAAAATATTCAAGACTATGACCGGTATATTATTTTCTCTGCACAAGCTTATGGCGGCATGGTCCATAACACGCAGATTCCTTGCGAACACATCGGAATACGTCAATTCGTCGTAAAGAACGGCATCAGGATTCTTCTTGGGGTCGTCGCTGTAGACGCCGTCGACCTTGGTGGCTTTGATCAGCACCTCGGTATCCAGTTCCGTAGCGCGAAGAGCTGCGCATGTATCCGTCGAAAAGAACGGGTTTCCCGTGCCGCCGGCAAGTATAACGATCCTGCCCTGTTCTAAGTGCCTGATGGCCCGCCTGCGTATGAACGGCTCGCAAAGCGCAGCCACTTCGATAGCACTGCAAACCCGCGTGGGCACTCCCAGCTTTTCAAGCGTCTCCTGGAGAGCGCATGCGTTTAACACAGTGGCAAGCATGCCCATGTAGTCCGCTGTGTTGCGTGAGATATGACTCTTTTTAGAGAATGTCTCGCCGCGAAGGAAATTTCCCCCGCCTACGACAATGGCGATCTGCGCGCCTAATTTCGAAATGGTTATTATCCGCTGGGCTATCGATTCGAGCGGGCCGCCCTCGATCCCGAAGCCGCCCTGGCTGCAGAAACTCTCCCCAGACAACTTGAGCAACACCCGTTTATATTTGCAAGTAGCCACAAAACTTCCCTGTTAACTTAATCCTTAATTGCCGAAGCTAAATAAAAAAGGGCACCACTACAGTGCCCCTCGAATTTAGCCTATTTCGACCCTGACGAATCTCTTGATCTTCGCCGTGCCGCCGGCCTTTTTGGCCGCGTCATTGAGTACCTGTTCGACCGTCCTGGTGTTATCCTTCACGAACGGCTGAGAAATGAGACAGTTATCCTCGTAGAACTTCTTTATCTTGCCGTCGACTATCTTTTCGATAATGTTGGCAGGCTTGTTCTTTACCTGCTCCGCCGCGATCTCACGTTCCTTTGCGATAACAGCCGGATCGATGCCTTCCGGGTTCAAGCCAACCGGCTTCATCGCCGCGATATGCATGCCGATCTCAGTCGCGATTGTCCGCACTTCCTCGGCTACAACGTCGTTGCTGGTTTCGATCTCAAGCATCGTGCCGACCTTATTATTGAAATGCACATAATAAGCGATCAGCCCTGCGCCCTTTATGGCATACTTCTCATAATCGCAGATCTGTGTTTTTTCGCCGGTCTTGCTGACCAGGTCTGTGATGCGTTCGGCAAGCTTTTTGCCGCCAACGAGCGTATCCATCAGCTCCTGCGCACCCGTATCGGATTTGCAACCCATCGCGTAATCGCCAACTATCGATGCCAGCGCCTTGAAATCTTCGCTGTTGGCAACGAAATCCGTCTCGCAGCAAAGTGTCGCCATCGCGACTATTTTGCCGTTTGCGTCAAGTGTGCAAACAACTTTGCCTTCCTTAGTATCGCGTTCGGCGCGTTTGGCCATTGTCGCCATACCCTTCTTGCGAAGCAGTTCCATGGCCTTTTCCAAATCGCCGTTAGTCTCTTCAAGTGCCTTTTTGCAGTCCATCATGCCCTGGCCGCTCATCGACCGAAGCTTCATAACTATACTGGCTGCTATCTCCGCCATCTTCAAGTCCTTTCAAATTGTAAACCGCAAAGCGGCTATCAATTTTCAATTCCGTTAAACTTTAATTTGCTATACGGCCCCTGGAGCCAAAACCACAGGGGCCGTTCTTTTTTGTGATCACAAACCCGCATCACACGGATTCCTGATCCATATTTTTACTACTTACTGCTGGGCCGGAGCCTGCGATTCCTGCTCTGATTCAGCTGGAGCGCCTTCCGCTCTTGCCAGCGTAGGCCTGCGGCTTCTTGGCCTTGCGCCGCCCTTGTCCTGGCCGGCATCCTTCTGGGTAACAACGACAGAAGCTCTCGAAGCCGCTGCTGCGTCGCCCATCTCGTTGACAAGTATTTCGATCGCGCGGATCGAATCGTCATTGGCCGGTATCGCAACATCTACGGTATCGGGATCCGAATCCGTATCGATGATGCCGACAGTCGGAACGCCGAGTTTCTTGGCCTCTTTAAGAGCCAAGTGTTCTTTCTTTGCGTCAACCACGATGATAGCACCGGGCAATTTGCCCATCTTGCGGATACCGTCGAGGTTGGTCTTTATCTTTTTAAGCTCGCGTTTGAGCATGGAAGCCATCTTCTTGCTCTCAGCATCCATCGTACCTGACTGCTCCATAGCTTCAAGCTGCTCGAGCCTCTGAAGACGCGAACGGATCGTACGGAAGTTTGTCAAAGTGCCGCCCAGCCAGCGTGTGCTTACAAAATGCATCCCGCTTCTCTGTGCCGCACCTTCGACTGCCTTTTGGGCCTGCCGCTTGGTACCGACAAAAACAATATCTTTTCCTGAAGCAACCACATCGGCAAGGAGCTTTTTGGCGATCAGCAGCCCCTTAATGGTTTCCTTCACATTGATGATGTGAATCGTGCCGCGCTTGCCGAAGATATATGGCTTCATCTTCGGATTCCAACGGCTCACACCATGACCATAATGTACGCCCGCGTTTATAAGTTCGCGAGCTAGTTCCCTACTCAAATCAAACCTCCGTTCAATCTTACAAGGTTTTCTTAATGCACACACGCAACAAGCGTTATGTGCCTATACTATCTCCGAGATAGTAAACCACAAAAAATAACGGAAATGCCCCGGCATGTCAATTACAATTTAATTAACGACCCAACTACACCGTTTACCAGCGGGCATTAAGACAGCAAAATCGACAACCATTAACTGGTTTTGAGCATTGTATTTTGCTGTATTTTGAATTTGTTTCGAATTTCGAGCTTCGTGCTTCGGATTTTCCTTAGTTATCTTATCCTGAAATACATCCAGTCCGGCGCGACCCTCATCAGCCAGGCGATCAACCGCCACCGCCGCGTAATATACGCCTGTTTGCGTTTTTTCCTTATGGCATCGAATATCTGTTCTGCCGCATCCTGGGCCGAGGCCATCCAGAACAGGTTTTTTGCCCCCTGCAGCAGCGGCGTCTCGACATACCCCGGCTGAATCGCCGTAATCGCAATCGGCACTTTATCATGCCACGCCCGCGACCTAAGCCCCTGCATGTAGTTATATTCGAACGCCTTGGAAGCATTATAAGATGGCGACCCGCCCGAACCCCGCACTGCCGCTATCGAAGAAATCCCGACGATATGCCCCTTTTTTCGTGTAAGAAAATAATTATACGCCACCACCGCCATCGCCACAAAACCCGAAACATTTACATCGATCGTTTTCTTCTGATTTTCAAACTCAAGTCTGTCGCTCTTATATCCCACCCCAGAATTAATCACGATAAGATCGACATCCCCCATCTCCCTGATAAGTTCCTCAAGCCTGGCCATCGCTTCTGCATATTGTGTCACATCGATGATCTTTATGTATGATTTTGTCTCAAACTCCCCCGCCAGCCTTTCCAGCAACTCGCCCCTCCTCGCCGCCAGCCCAACCTCATACCCATTCCGCGCCAGCACCCTCGCCAGCGCCTCCCCTATCCCGGAACTTGCCCCAACAACAATCGCCTTCAAAATTCTTTATTCCTTGTTTACGTAATTTTTTTTGGGATTTTAAATTTGTTTCGGATTTCGTGCTTCGAATTTCGGATTTTCTTCTAACTAGATCGGTCTCCACAACCGATCATCCGTCTGCATCAGCACATCCGCGATCGCGAAATTATCACTGCCTGCCGGATAAAACTCAAGCCCTTTATCCCCGTCACTAGCCCATTTTTCAAGTACAGGTTCAAGCAGTTGCCATGCTATCTCAACATCCTCAGTCCGTGTAAAAAGCGTCTGGTCACCGCTCATGCAATCCAGCAGCACCCGCTCATACGCATCCGGCAAATCGGCTTTAAAAACATCCTTATAAGTAAAAGCCATCGAAAGCTGGCTTATGCACGTTTTGGCTCCAGGGCTTTTCGCCTGGAAACTCAGCGATATACCTTCATTAGGCTGGATCTCGATCACCAGCACAGTCGGATCAAGCTTGCCTATCCCCGATGATTCGAACAGCAGATGCGGAACCTGTTTGAACGTGATCGCTATCTCGCTTACTTGCCGTGAAAGCCGCTTGCCCGTACGCAAATAAAACGGCACGCCCTTCCATCGCCAATTATCTATATATAATTTTGCGGCCGCATAAGTTTCAATATTCGAATCAGGCCGAACCCCCGGCTCTTGCCGATAGCCGGGCACGGTCTTGTCTTTGACGATGCCTTCAATGTACTGCCCACGAACAACTTTTGCAGTTTCTATCGGCCGTATCGAACGAAACAGTTTAACTTTTTCATCGCGTATGCGGTCCGCCTCAAATGACGCAGGCGGCTCCATCCCGATAAGCGAAAGCACCTGCAGCATGTGGTTTTGAAAAATATCCCTCAGCGCCCCTGCAGTATCATAATAACCAGCCCTGTGCTCCACCCCTATCGACTCGGCTATCGTGATCTGTACATGGTCGATATAATTGCGGTTCCACACCGGCTCGAATATTGAATTGGCAAAGCGGAAAATTAATATGTTCTGAACAGTTTCTTTCGCCAGGTAGTGGTCTATCCGGTATATCTGTGATTCCCCAACATGCGAACGGATAAGCTTATTGAGTTCAACCGCGCTGTTGTAATCATGGCCGAACGGCTTTTCCACCACTATCCGCGAAAGCGGCCTCTGGTCGGGAGCTTTCAGGCCAGAACACCCGATATGCTCAAGTACCACCGGGAACAACTCCGGCGGCAGCGCAAGATAAAATATATACGGCCCAGGCTGAAAATGCTGCGCATCCGCCCCCGATAGCGCCTTTTTGATATCCTCGTAAAATTTCGGATCTTTGTAATCCCCGCTTACATAATGAAGCCGCTGGAGAAATTTATCCAGGTCGCCGTCCGGCATATCGGTTTTCTTTGTTATGGATTCTTTTGCCACCGCCCTGAATTCATCATCACTGTAATGCGTCCTGCCGCACCCTAATATGTACATACGTTCATCAAGCAGGCCTCGCTTTGCAAGCTCGAAAAAACCTGTAAGCAGTTTTCGCCTGGTCAGATCTCCCGATGCCCCGAAAACCACCATCGCGCAAGGCGGCGCCTTGGATTCCATGCAAAGACTTACCTTGCCCTTGACCCGCGGAGTTATCGTTGTAAGTGCCATATTCATTTCCTCAAAGTATTTTGAACTAAATTTTCGCTAAGAACAGCCTTAAGTTGATCAAATTCCATAATAGGCTCTTTGCATGTGTAATTCGAACAAATATAAACAGCCGTTTTTTCACGCGACATCTTCATCTCCCGCGCAAACGGTATCAACTCGTCAATACCGCCGCTGTCTTTGAGTGCAACCACCGTATCAGGCAAATACTGCCGGTGAATATATTCTATCATTTGGCCTGCGTTGTCACGATCC
>MHYB01000058.1:29124-39769 GCA_001824635.1 Planctomycetes bacterium GWF2_50_10 | reverse complement strand
ATATTGCGCTGAGTAAATTCGGGAGCAAATAAATAGTATGCAAATGGCGATTTTTAGAGTTGATCCAACAACAAAACACTCTGTGCGATGGAATCGTATCACTTTTGCGGAAGCAGGCATACGGGAAAGATATGATTTGCAAGAATGGATTTCACAAAATCCGTCCATATTGGGCGAGGAGTTACTAGTTGTTGCAAAAGAGTTCAACCAATTTGCATGTTAGTACTGATGCTAACACAGATGCAACGAGCTACTGCGAACTCATTGAGAAAAGAATTCCAGCTATTGATGAGGGGCTTAAATACCCAGTGCAAATTAAAGATGATGGTGGCCGTAAAACGTTTAGGATCGAAGTGCCTTTCTTGCATAATATTTATCTAAATGCCCAAACGGCGGTAATTGCTTCAGGTCTAATGCACGAGCTAATTGGCCGTACTTGGCCCATCATCTCAAAATATTTTGACGAAAACGTATAAATTTATTTTAGAGGCTGGATTCTCCGGTTGCGGGGAATACACGGAGTTTTGATCATATGGCATTATTAGTAACAGGTTCTATCGGGATTGATACAGTTAAGACGCCGCATGGGGTTAGTGAGAATTGTCTGGGCGGGTCGGCGGTTTATTTCAGTGTGGCGGCATCGTTTTTTGCGCCGGTGCGGTTTGTGGGGGTGGTGGGGTGCGATTGCCCGTTCGACCTGGCGGATGTGTTCAAAGGCAGGGATGTGGATCTGATGGGGCTGGAGGTGAGGAACGGCTCGAAAACGTTCCGGTGGGCGGGGTCTTACCACGGCTCGATGAACGAGGCTAAGACGGAAGGCGTGGAGCTTAATGTGCTTGCGGAAAAGCCGCCAGTAGTTCCGGCGGCGTTTGCGGACAGCAAGTTTGTGTTCTTGGCAAATACGGCGCCGGCTCTGCAGCAGCAATTACTTGAGCAGATACACAATCCCACTTTCATCATGGCAGATACGATGAACCTGTGGATCGAAAATTCGCTCGGTGATCTCAAGGGACTGCTTAAGAAGGTGCACGCGCTGGTGATAAATGATGGTGAGGCAAGGCTGCTGGCTCAGCATCATAATATTATATCCGCGGCGCTGGCGATTTTGGATATGGGGCCGGAGGTGGTGATAATTAAGCGCGGGGAGTACGGCTCCATGCTGGTAGATAAAAAAGGGAACTATTTCATATTACCGGCTTACCCCACCACAAATGTCAAAGACCCGACTGGCGCGGGTGATTCTTTTGCGGGTGCGGTGATGGGATATATCGCCAAGCAGGGCAGCGCGGATGTCGGCGTGCTCAAATCGGCGATGGCGTACGGCACGGTTGTGGCATCATATACCATCGAGCAGTTTTCACTACATGGATTGCTGGATTTAAATAAGAATGCGATTGAAAGTCGGCTTGGATTGCTCAAAGACCTCATAACATTTTAATGCAGGAGCAGAGCGGATGCGGGTATTTATCGCTGTTGACCTTAGCGAAGAGATACTCAACAAGGTGGCCCAGGTGCAGGGGGAACTTTGCAAACAAGGCCCCCAAAAGGGGGTCGTCTGGGTCAGGCCGGAGCTAATGCATCTGACGCTCAAGTTCATGGGTGAGCTTGAGGAAGAAAAATTGCCGGATGTGCTTTCGGCTGTTCGGGATGTGGCTTGCGGTTTGGGGAGGTTTGAACTGGCGGTAGAGAATGTCGGTACGTTCGGCCGGCCGGCAAAGGTGATCTGGGTTGGACTTGGGGAAGGGCGGGAGCACCTGGCCCAGGCGGCGGGGGCTCTGGATGATGCGCTTCAACAAATCGGGATTGAAAAGGAAGAGCGGGAATTTGCGGGCCATTTGACGCTTGGGCGGGTGAGGGATATGCGTGCGGCGGGAGAGATTTCCAAGCTGGCCAAGGGGTATGAGAATGTCAAAATCGGCACATTTGAAGTAAATGCGTTATCAATTTATAAAAGCCAGTTGACGGCGACGGCTCCAATCTATACCCTGTTAGCAAGATACGATCTGAAGTAATCCAGGCGGGTTAAATCAATCGGGCAAAGTCAAAAATCAAGGTAATACAAGCTCTTTTTATAGTCGGAGAAAGAAATGGCAAAAGCAGCACCAGTAAAGGGAAAAAAGGCCGAGGCACCGGTTTCGGCAGTAAAGGAATCAAAGTCAGCAGAGGCCCCGAGAGGCAAAATGCAGGAGCAGGTGGCATCGCAGGATGTAACGAGCCGTAACGCGTCGCTGGAGAGGACGCTGGCACAGATAGAAAAGCAGTTCGGCAAGGGCGCGATCATGCAGATGGATGAATCGCTGCACCGCAAGATCGACGGCATACCCACAGGTGCCTTGTCGCTGGATATCGCGCTTGGCGGCTACGGTATACCGCGAGGCCGTATATGTGAATTTTTCGGGCCGGAATCTTCCGGTAAGACGACGCTGGCGCTGCACGTTATCGCCCAGGCACAGAAGCTTGGCGGAGTGTGCGCGTTTGTCGATGCCGAACATGCCCTGGATACGACCTGGGCAAAGAAGATCGGCGTGGATATAAGTTCGCTGCTGGTTTCACAGCCGGATACTGGCGAGCAGGCACTGGATATCGTCGAGATGCTTGTGAAATCGAACGCGGTGGATGTTATCGTGGTCGATTCGGTCGCGGCTCTTGTGCCGGCGGCTGAAATGCAGGGCGAAATGGGCGATTCGCACATGGGCTTGCAGGCAAGGCTCATGAGCCAGGCGATGAGAAAACTTACGGGTATCATCAGCAAGACCCGCACGAGCCTGATATTCATCAACCAGATACGCATGAAGATCGGTGTGATGTTCGGTAATCCCGAAACGACGACAGGCGGAAACGCGCTGAAGTTTTACTGTTCGGTTCGGCTGGATGTGCGCAGGATCAGTACGATAAAGACTAATGAAGAGGCGATAGGTAACCGCGTCAGGGCCCGCGTGGTCAAGAACAAGATAGCCCCGCCTTTCCGCGAGGCGGAGTTCGATATCATGTTCAGCGGCGGCATAAGCTATAGCGGCGACCTGGTCGATAGCGGCACAGCTTGCGAAGTTATCGAAAAGAGTGGCGCATGGCTCAATTACGGCGCGGTGCGGCTTGGCCAGGGTCGAGATAACGCAAAGACGTTCCTGGAAACCAACAAGGATGTGGCCGATGAGATACGCAAGCAGATATTGATCAAGAAGGGTTTGATCGAGGCGCCACAGGCTTAATAGCTCGCGATGTTAAAAAACAAAGGCAAGGCGGGATATGCGGTCCCCCTTGCCTTTTTTGATGTTATTTTGTTATATAGCTTGTCATTATTCAGGCATGAGAGAGGCTTGGGGGGCAAGCTTTTCAACTTGCGCAAGTTGAAAAGGGGTAGAGGGAGCAAAAGTTTTGAGTTTTGAAGGGGGAGTTTTGAGTTTAATGTGGGTTTTTTGGGGTTGCAGTGCGGATTTTGGGGGGCTTGCGCAAGTTGTTGTACATGTAAAAAAGTATGTCAAGTGATTTTTTGGGGGGGTATCAGGGGGGCGTTTCATTGATTATTGATTAAGGATTATTGATTATTTGAAGAAAAGATGGGTGTTTGGGGGGCAAAATAGCGGATAGGAAGAGCGTTTGGCGTTCAGTGGGGCGGAATAAGAATAAGCTTGCCTGTGCATTGAAATTATCTACAATTTGGGTTGGGGAGTACGGGGCAAATTTTTTGGCAGGTATGTGCGAACCAAATTTCGTGTTTAGACGTAAGTGGTACTATTAACGCCTGATTGGGCTGGTGTGTAAACAAATTTTAGGAGATGACAGGATGAAGTTGGCAAAGTTAGGGATTAGAATCGTATTTGCTATAATTTGCATATCTCTTGCAAATACAAGTATTTGGGCTGCTGAGGGTGTTTCGAACAACGTCGATGCCCTCAAGGAGAGCGGGTCGGTTTTTGCGCGGATCGCCAAGTCGGCTTCGCCGGCGGTGGTGAGCGTGAGCATGGAGAAGCAGGTTGACGCAGGCCAGGGCGGGGAGGTGTTCGGCGGGGGTGAGGATTTTGGGGATCTGTTTGAGAAATTTTTTGGGCCACAGAGTCCGCAGGGGCACCGGTTCAATGTTCCCCAGCAGCCGAGGCAACAACAGAAGAGACGTGTTCGCGGACAGGGTAGCGGGTTTGTGATTACCAAAAATGGGTACATAATTACAAATAGTCATATGGTTTCCGGTGCTGATACTGTGACGGTGAAATTCACTGACGGCAGGGAGATGAAGGCTAAGGTGATCGGGACTGATGCTCCTACCGATCTTGCGGTAATCAAAGTGGATGCGAACGATCTGCCTTTGCTTGAGCTTGGGGATTCGGACAAGCTGCAGGTTGGTGAATGGGTGGTGGCGATAGGCAACCCGTTTGGGCTGACAAGTACGGTGACGGCGGGAATAGTGAGTGCCAAGGGCAGGAGCGGGTTCAATATAACTGCTTATGAAGATTTCATACAGACCGACGCGGCGATTAACCCCGGCAATTCGGGCGGGCCATTGCTGAATATTGACGGCAAGGTGGTGGGAATCAACACGGCGATATTGAGCCAGAGCGGCGGAAATATGGGTATCGGTCTTGCGATACCGATCAGCATGGCTAAGAATGTGTATAAGCAGCTGATCGAAAAGGGTTCGGTAACGCGCGGGTATATGGGTATTGTGCCGCAGCAGGTTACGGGCGAGCTTGCAAAGAAGCTTGGCCTGGAGAGCGAAAAGGGCATACTGGTCGGCGATGTGAGCGCGGATTCGCCGGCCGAGGAGGCTGGGCTTAAACGCGGCGATGTCATAACTGAGATGAACGACGAAGTTACAGATGACGTGACGGCGTTTCGGAATCATGTCGCGATGCTTGAGCCAGGGTCGAAGGCGACGCTGATAGTGATCCGCGAGGGCAAAGCCAAGACCATCACGATTACAATAGGCAAGCTGCCTACCCAGACTGAAGATCAGGGCAACGGCGGCGAAGGGGATAACACCAGCAAAATCGGTATCAGGGTGCAGAACCTTACCGAGGAACTTGCGAGCAGATTCGGATACAAGGAAAGCAAGGGCGTGATCATCGCGAGCGTCGAACAGGATTCGCCGGCAGCGGATGAGGGATTGCAGCCTGGTACACTGATAATTGAGGTAGACAGGGCGCCTGTGGCGAATACGGATGAGTTCGCAAAGGCGCTGCGGAAGGCGAAGGATTCGGTGCTTCTGCTGGTTAAGCAGGGTGAGTATACGAGGTATGTCTTGATAAAACTCTAAGCACGATTTCGAAATCCGAAACAAATTCGAATTGAAAAGCAGAAAATTCTAAACATAGCGAAAATCAGGGACTGATTACGCGAGTTTCGTATAATGCAGAGGGCCGGGAATGGAACCGGCCCTTTTTCTATGCGTAAAATTCGTTGTTAGCTGTGGGTTTATTTGATAGTATTGTGCGACTATGAAAATGAAATTAACAAGATACGGTATGCCGCAAGTTGCTTTTTATCCGGCGCTTGTGGGTTTAATTATGCTTCTGGTGCTTTGTCTGCCATTGCCGCGAGGTGTTTGGATAGCCAGTGAGGTGGTGCTGGGGGCTGTGCTGGTATGGATGCTGTCGTTCTTTCGTGATCCGGCGCGGGTGGTGCCGATGGATAGGAACATTCTTGTTTCGCCGGCGGATGGGACGGTGACGGATGTGGAGTATTTTGAGGATCGCAATTATATCGGCTCCAAGGCGATTAAGATCGGGATATTTCTGAGCGTATTTAATGTTCATATCAACCGGGCGCCGTGCAGGGCGAGGGTTGAGAAGATCATATATAAGGTAGGCAAGTTCATCAACGCGATGAACCCGGCCTGCGGCAAAGTAAACGAAGCTAATGACGTGGTCATGACCAGGCTGGATGAGCCTGCAGGGAAAATGGTGGTGCGGCAGGTAAGCGGGGCGATAGCAAGGCATATCGTTTGTGAGCTTAAAGAAGGACAGGAGCTTGGGCAGGGGGAGCAGTTCGGGATGATCAAATTCGGGTCACGGACGGAGCTGCATTTCGCGGATAACGGCAGGGCGAAGATACTTGTGCAGGCAGGTGATAAGGTGCGGGCGGGGAGTAGTATTCTTGTTCGGTTTGAATAAGCGAGAGCATTGTTGCGCGTTACGAGTTACGGGTTGCGAGTTAAGAAAAGACCGAGAACTCAGAAGCAGGGAAAAATAAATTTGGGAAAGTTTAAGCCGAATTTTGCTAGGCCTTCGATCATTACGCATGTGCGGAAGCAGCGGCTTCGGTACATCGCGATGCTGCCTTCACTCATAACGCTGATGAATGCTATTATGGGGTTTGTGGCGATTGGATTTGCAAGCAGAGGGGCAGGGACGGGGGCGGAGCGGTATTTTTTCCATAATCCAAAGCTGACGTATTTCGCGATGGCGGGGTACATGATATTTATTGCGATGGTGGCGGATATGCTTGACGGGCGGGTGGCGAGGCTGAGCAAGTCGACATCGAGTTTTGGCGGGCAGCTTGACAGTTTGTGCGATGTGATAAGCTTCGGGGTGGCGCCGGCGTTTTTGATGCTTCGGCTCCTTGAGGGCAGGCTTGCGGAATTGAGCGCGCAGTATGTGACGGCTGGGCCGATGGTGACGAAGTTCGTTTGGATATGCGGAGCGGTGTATGTGGCGTGTGCGGCGATACGGCTGGCGCGATTCAATGTGGAAAACGAAGAGGATGAGTCGGCTCACATGGCGTTTTGGGGGCTGCCTTCGCCGGCAGCGGCGGGGGTTGTGGCGAGCATAGTGGTATTTCAGCAGGATATGCTGCCTGAGCTTACAGAGAGGACGAGCTGGATATTCAGGTTCAGCGAGGATGTGCTTTTGTGGGGGCTGCCGGTTATAACTTTCGGGGCGGGGATACTGATGATCACCAGGATAAAATATCCGCATTTGGCGAATCAGTTGTTCAGGGGCAAGAAGCCTTTCATGTCACTGATATATGCTCTTGTGATTCTTCTGGTAGTGGTGTGGCATATTCAAACGGCGCTGCTGGTTGCGTTTTGCGGGTTTGCGTTGTGGGGTGTGGTTCGGTGGGGGTTTATGAAGATCAAGGGACAAAGAGTGCCGGAAGGCGATTTTGAGGGGCCTGAACCAGAGCAGGACTGAAAATGGCACTGGCTGGGAATATAGCGGGGGTTAAGGACAGATTCGCCACGATGCTGCGATCATTGAAGCATCGCAATTATCGATTATTTTTCATGGGGCAGGGATTGTCGCTGGTCGGGACGTGGATGCAGACGGTGGCTATGAGCTGGCTGGTGTATCGGCTGACTGATTCGGCATTTTATCTTGGGGTGCTTGCGTTTGTGAGCCAGTTGCCGACGTTTTTTCTGGCGCCGGTGGCGGGGGTGCTGGCGGATCGGCTCAGCAAGCGGAATATCGTGATCGTGACGCAGGTCGCGGCGATGGCGCAGGCGCTGGTTTTGACGGCACTGGCGTGGGACGGGCATGCGAATTACTGGATGCTTGTTGTGCTGGCGACGGTTCTGGGGGTTATAAACGGGTTTGACATACCGACGAGGCAATCGCTGGTTTATGAGCTGGTGGATAAGCCCGAGGATCTGCCAAACGCGATAGCACTTAATTCATTGATATTCAATTCGGCAAGGCTTGTTGGGCCGTCGATAGCGGGGGTGGTGGTTTATTACGCGGGTGAGGCGGCGTGTTTTTTGGTAAACGCGGTGAGTTTTGGGGCGGTGATCGTGTCGCTTTGTTTTATAAGCATAAAGAGGCCGATTGCGCGGGTGCGAAAAACTGGGGTTATGAGTGAGCTTGCGGAAGGGTTTGGGTATGCGGCGAATTTTATGCCGATACGCACACTGCTGATACTGCTGGCGTTTATGAGTCTTACGGGGATGTCTTACGGGGTTTTGCTGCCGGTTTATGCGAGGGATATATTGCATGGCGGGCCGCAGACGTTGGGGTTTTTGATGGGGTCTGTGGGTATCGGGGCGCTGGTTGGGGCGGTGTTTTTGGCGTCGAGAAAGAGCGTGCTTGGGCTGGGGAGGGTAATTGTGGGGGCGATAGTGGTATTCAGCTTAGGGGCGGTTGCTTTTGCGTATTCGAATGTGTTCTGGGTATCGATGGGGCTGATCTCGCTGCTTGGGTTTGGGCTGATGGTGCAGATGGCTTCGTGCAATACGCTGCTGCAGACGATAACGGCGGATGACAAGCGGGGGAGGGTAATGGCTCTTTATACGATGGCGTTTATTGGGACGACGCCGGTGGGGAGTTTGCTGATCGGGCTTGGGGCCAAATATATCGGTGCGCAGACGACGCTTGCGGTTACGGGCGGGTTGTGCATGGCGGCGGCGGCGGTGTTTGCTTCTAAACTGCCGAAGCTTCGCAAGCAGGTGCATCCGATATATGTTGAAAAGGGGATTAGAAGTGCTTAGTGCCTGGTGCTTAGTGCTTAGGGAGGGCAATATGATTGCTAAAAGGGGGCTGAAATGATATATTCGGCCGTTTATGGCTAAAGGCGAGAAGAAAAGCAAGGGCAAGTACAGCCCGCAGATACTGAATAGAAAAGCCCTTTTCAATTATGAACTAGTTGAGAAGGTCGAGGCGGGCATCGCGCTATTGGGGACGGAGGTAAAGTCGCTGAGGCAGGGACTTTGCGAGCTGGATGGTTCTTATGCCAGAATAAAGGGGAATGAGGTCTGGCTGGTGGGGTCTAAGATCGCGGCGTATGAAAAGGCGTCGATAATGAATCACGAGCCGATGCGGGACCGCAAGCTGCTGCTGCATAAAAATCAGATCGCAAAAATAACATCGAAATTGGACATGGGCGGTTATACGCTTGTGCCGATAAAGGTGTATTTTAACGACAGGGGTATAGCGAAGGTAGAGATCGCGCTGGCCAAGGGGAAAAGGCAGTTCGATAAGCGTGAGAAGATAAAGGAACGCCAGCAGAAAAAAGATATTGACCGAAGCATAAAACGTTATAAAAACAGGTAACTGGATGCAAGCACTAAGCTCGAAATCAGAAACAAATTTAAATTGCTAAATTAAAATTTCAAAACAACTGCAAGCAGCATAAAGAGAGGTGACAGATGGCTGATGAAAAGAAGATCATAATCGATGAGGATTGGAAGAACCAGGCGCAGAAGGAAAAAGAGAAGCTTGTAGAAGAACAGGCAAAACACGAGCAGGAGAAATCGGCTCCAAGACTGCCGCCGGCGAGCATGTCGGGATTGATAAGCATGCTGGCGACGCAGGCGCTTTATGCGATGGGGATAATAGGCGAAGAAGCGGAAAAGGATAATCCTCGCGAGCCTGATCTGGAGATGGCTAAATTCAATATTGAGATGCTTTCCATGCTGGAAGAGAAGACCAAGGGCAACCTTAGCGCAGAAGAAGCGGAAATGATGAAAGGCGCTCTTTACCAGTTGCGGATGGCGTTTGTGCAGATGTCGGGCGGGAAAACCAGCTAACGCTGAAATCCGAAGCACGAATTTCGAAATCCGAAACAAATTCGAAGCACGAAAATTAAAATTCAAAACAAAGAAAAACTGGATGCCCGCCTTCGCGGGGATGACAGAGTCTTATCCAGGCTAAGCTGTTATGGATAGTGTCAGATGAAGGGCGAGTGGTTTGGCGGATATACTTGCGGGGATAATTGAAGAGAAGCGGCGAGAGGTTGAGGCTGGTAAGAAAGAGATAAGCCTTGAGGAACTGCGTGCGCGGTGTTCGATAATGCCAAAGTGCCGTAATTTTTATCAGGCGGTTACGAAGAAGAATCGGCGCGGAATTAATGTTATCGCGGAGGTGAAGAAGGCGTCGCCTTCGGCGGGAGTTATACGGTCGGATTTTGACCCGGTGCGGATTGCGATGACATATAAGCAGTGCGGGGCCGATGCGCTTAGCGTTTTGACGGACGAGAAGTATTTTCAGGGCAGGATCGAATATTTGCAGCAGATAAAGGATGTGGTCGATCTGCCGATACTTCGCAAAGATTTTATAGTCGACAAGTGGCAGATATTTCAGAGCAGGGCGGCTGGTGCGGATGCGATACTGCTTATCGCTGAGGCGCTGACGGCGGGGGACATGATGGATTTTCTGATTTGCGCAAATCAGCTTACGCTGACGGTGCTTATCGAGGTGCACGAGGCGGATTCGCTGATGAAGGTGCGGTCGATGGTGGGTTTCCCCCAGCAAAAGTACAGCGTGATCGGGATAAATAACCGCGATCTCAAGACAATGAAGGTGGATATAAATACCTGTGCGAGGCTTTCAGAATTTATCGACAATAAGGCGGAACTTGTGGCTGAAAGCGGCATCAAGACGCGGGCGGATGTGCAGAAACTAATCGGGGCGGGGATAAACAGCGTGCTTATCGGCGAGACGCTTTGCAAGAGTCCTGATATCGGGATGAAATTCAAGGAACTCTTTGAGCCAAACAAGTCCTAAGCACTAAGCTCGAATTCCGAAACAAATTCAAAATTTAAAATATAAATGTTCGAAACAAGACAGATAAAAAAATAATCGCATGGTGAGGGGGAGCGTTTGACAGCAGTTGTTTTTGCGATAATCGGGTTGTCCGCGTTTCTGCATTCGCTGCGGTGGGCGCAGGCGAGAGATGTTTATATTTATGCGATGGCTCCGTTCAATTATTTTACGGCGGC
>MHYB01000058.1:28208-29116 GCA_001824635.1 Planctomycetes bacterium GWF2_50_10 | reverse complement strand
TTATTGTTTGGAGCGCGGCGGCTGGGATCGGGTTTGGGGCGGAGTCTTTTTTGTACGGCTGCGCGGTTGGGCTTTGCTATGGGATGAGTTTTTTTTTGCTGCTTAGCGGGATGCGCTGGGTGGGCGTTGCCAAGACGACGACGGTAGTTAACCTGGCGTATGTTATTCCCGTTATTGCTTCGATAGTAATATGGGGTGAGAAGTTAACGATTTTACTTGGGGCGGGAATAATTTTAGGCTTAATCGCAATACCGCTGATACTGCTTCCTTCAAGAAGCACAAGTTCGCAAAAGCCAAATATTGCCGGCGCAATGCTGTCGCTTGGCGGGCTTTATGTTGCGCAGGGCGCGGCGTATGCGATCATGAAGGGATTCGAGCGGCTAGGCAGGAGTGAGGAAAAGCCGCTGATGCTGGCGGGGCTTTTTACAACGGCGGCGGTTTATACTTTGTGCGTGTATATTGTGAAATTTCGGCGGCCGACGCTAAAGGATGTTTATCACGGGGTAATTACCGGCGGGTGCAACGCGTTTTCAAATGCTTCGCTGCTCAGTGCAGTGTCGATCATGGCGGCCAGCGTGGTGTTTCCGACATTTACCGTCGGCACGATAGTGCTGGTTACTATATCTAGCGTTTTTATTTGGCAAGAGCGATATAGTCTTCGGGCGTGGATGGGGATTTTACTGGCGTGCGTAAGTATTGCAATGATGAACGTCTGAAGAAAACAAATCCGAAGCACGAATTCCGAAACAAATTCGAAAACCCAAGTTCTTAATGTTTTAAACATTTGAATTTCGATATTCTTATTTGTTTCGTGCTTCGGAATTAGTGCTTTCGATTCATAAAATTGATCATGTATTTTGTTAGACTCCTTATTTTACCGAGCGCATGCCGTTTAGGTGGATTATTTT
>MHYB01000058.1:3762-28178 GCA_001824635.1 Planctomycetes bacterium GWF2_50_10 | reverse complement strand
TGGTGTAGAGGTAGTCGCCAATTTTGAGGCTGGCGGGGAGCTGCTCGGCTAGGGAAATTTTGTCGAAGCTGTCGCAGGTTGGGCCGACGACGGCGCAGAGTTCGGTTTTGCCTCTCTTAAATGCGGCGAAATTTGGGATCCAGTGGTCGTAGACGACGCCGGAGAAGGTGTGATAGACGCCGTCGTTGATGTGGTAGAATATTTTGCCGTCGCGGCGGGCTTTGCCGATGATCTCGGAAACGAGGGTCGCGGCGGTGGCGACCATGAATCGGCCTGGTTCGGCGATGAGTTCGACATCATAGGGGAAGAGGCGGGTGCATTCGGAATTAATCACGCTGGCGAGTTTTGCGAACTGGGGCACCTGGGCATCATAAGGTACGGGGAAGCCGCCGCCGATATCGACTATTTTGAGGGGATAGCCTTTTTTGCGTGACGTGTTGAAGATGTCGGCAGTGATAGTAAGGGCGGCGATGTAGTTGTCGAAATTTGTGCACTGGCTGCCGACGTGGAAGCTGAGGCCTTCGACGACGAGGCCCGCGTCGAAGGATTTCTGAATGAGCTTGTTTGCGTCGGCGGGTTCGATGCCGAATTTGGAACTCATTTCGACCTGTGAGCCGGTATCGGGGACTTTGAGGCGGAGGACGAGGCCGGCGGTGTCGCAATGCTCCTTGATCTTGTAAAGTTCATCGGTGTTGTCGTACGTCATCAGCGGCTTATAGCGGCGGATGCGGCGAAGGGTTTCGCAGTCTTTTATCGTGTTTGAGAAGATGATCTTGTCCCAGATGTAATGGTCCTGGTCTTTTTCCTCGAAGTGCTTGATGTACTCATAGACCTGCATGAACTCGTTGTAGGATGCGACGTCGAAGCTGGCGCCTTCATCGAAAAGCGTTTTGATGATCTCCTGGTTGGAGTTGGCTTTTACGGCGTAATATGCCTGGACGCGGGGCAGGTGCTTTTTGAACATGCGATAATTCTTGCGAATTTTGTCATGTTCGATAACAAGCAGCGGACTGCCGTTTTTGGCAACGAGTTTGAGGAGTTTTTCTTTCATCTGAGTTCCGTTTGAAGACAAAATAAAACCACGGATCGCCAAAGTATGCGACGATCCGTGGTGATTAAATTTACGCGCCTAGTTTGTTGATAAGGCTTGTGAGCTTTTCGATCTCTTTGTTGTTGTCGAGGTACGACTTAATGAGTTTGGCCCGCAGTTCTTCGCCGCGGTCATAGAGCCTCTTGAATTTTTTGGCTGGCGCGGTCTGTATTGCGTAAGCGGCCATGAGAGGCAGAGCCAGCGTTACGTCGAGATAAGCTGTTACAGTCTCTTCGAGTTTTGTGGGGTCTATCTTGCCCCAGCTTGCGGCTTCTGACGGCGGTGCGCCGGAGAGGCCGCCGGTATCGGGCCTTGCGTCGGTGACGTTGATGTCATAATCCTGGCCGACTTCGGGGATCATGAGCACTTCCTGGATCTGCGGCTCGGTCTGGAGCATGAAGTTCTTTGGTGAGCCGCCGCCGATAAGGATGACGCCGGTCTTGCCTTTTTCATATTGCTTGGCGTTGAGCACTATCGCGGTGGAATCGTGCACATCCAAGCTGGGGTTGATCTTGAGCTTGAATTTATCGCCGAGGCCTTTTGCTTCCGCGAGCAGTTCGATGCCGGCGACGTTCATTCCGATTGTCGAATCGCCGGGGGACGAGGTGAAGACGGGTATGCCGTTACGATAGGCGGCGGCGAGGATGCTTACCTGGCCAGTATTGTTTTCTTTTTCAAACTGGTCAAGCAGCTTGCCGAGGTGGTAATAGCATTCACGGGTGCCCATTTCCTTCTGGAATTCGGGGCGGATGAGCATTTCACGAAGCTTGCGATCTGTTTCCATGAGCACGTCTTCGTAATCGAAGAGGATGTAATAGATTCGGGTGACGCCTTTGTCGCGGAGATTGGCGTCGTTGACGTTGTGGCTGCCGCGGAACATGGGCAGGTTTAGCGCGAAGTGCATGTCATGATACATGTTTGCGCCGGTGGCGGTGATCCAGTCGACAAAGCCATGGTTCATCAGCGGGATGATAGTTGACGGTCCCAGGCCGGCGGGGGTGAGGGCGCCTGCGAGGCTCAGGCCGATGGTGACATCTTCCTGTGAGTACCTGTCGCGAAGCAGGTGGCAGGCAGCGCGGAGGCGTCCGCCGTTGTAGGCGTCCATGTTGTCAATTAGTGCGACGACGGTGGTATCCTTTGTTATGGGTGCGGGCAAAATTCTCTTGCCGGCCAGATACTTAGCCTTTCCGGGGCAGCATGGTTTGTGATCGTGTTTTTCCATTGTACCTCTAAACTTTCCAAAAAGTCCGATTCGTAAAAAATACTCGCGGCGGCGATGGATGTTCGCCTGTTTCCGTGGGGGAAGTATACATTTTGAAGTCTTAAAAGTCCAGCGTAGTTTAGGTGGCAAGTCGTGGGTTAGGAAACACGGCCTAGCTGCGCTAGACCGTGCCACGGAAACCGTGCCACAAACGCACTAAAGCTTCCTGTCAAGCTTGCGGTAGCTGATGGCTTCGGCAAGGTGTTCGGAGGAGATATCTTCGGAGCCGGCGAGGTCTGCGATGGTGCGGGCGATCTTGCATATTTTGTCGTGGGCGCGGGCGCTTAGGCCAAGTTCGTTCATGGCGTGTTTGAGCATTTCTTTGCAGTGAGAATCGATCTTGCAATGCTTTTCAATTAGCTTGTGGCTCATGCGGGAGTTGGTCATGGTTTTGCCGTCGCCGAAGCGGTGCGATTGTTTTTGGCGAGCGAGCGTTACCTGCTCGCGCAATGAGCTGGAGGTGGTTGAAGCTGATGGCGAATAGAGCTTGTTGAATCCTACGGCGGGGACGTCAGCGTGAATGTCTATCCTGTCCACAAGCGGGCCGGAGATCTTGGAGATATATTTATCGACTTGCAGAGGCGAACATTTGCATTTTTTCGAGTCACAGCCGAAGTAGCCGCAGGGGCAGGGGTTCATGGCGGCAATTAGCATGAACTGGGCGGGGAAGGTGAGGGTTCCTTTGGCTCTTGCGATAGTAACGACGCCGTCTTCGAGGGGCTGACGAATGGTTTCAAGGACGTTGCGGCCGAATTCGGCGAATTCGTCGAGGAACAGTATTCCGTAATGGGCAAGGCTGAGTTCGCCGGGCCTTGGGTTTGTGCCGCCGCCGATGAGGGCTGGGCCGCTGGCGGTGTGGTGGGGTGAGCGGAAGGGTCGGGTGGCCATGAGAGCGTTGCCTTTTGGCAAGAGGCCCACGGAGGAATAAATGCGGGTCGTTTCGAGGGATTCATCGACATTGAGCGGGGGCAGGATGGTTGCGAGTCTCTGGGCGAGCATGGTTTTGCCCGAGCCGGGCGGGCCGAACATGAGAACGTTATGGCCGCCTGCTGCGGCTACGGTGAGGGCACGTTTTACGCTCTCCTGGCCGCGGACATCGGAGAAATCGATATCGTAATGCGAGGAGACGTTGAAAATATCGGCCATATTCATTGAGGTGCTTTCAATGGGCAGCTGATTTGTGAGAAAACCAACGGCCTGGGTGAGAGTGCCCACGCCAAAGACATCCAGATCCCCAACGACGGCGGCTTCGGCGGCATTTTCCATGGGTACGATCACTCCGGAATAGCCGGCGGCCTGGGCGGTCATAGCCATGCTCAAAACGCCGTTGATGGGGCGAATCCGGCCATCCAGTGCGAGTTCTCCGGCAATGACATAATGTTTGAGTGCCTGGGCTGGTATTACGCCGGAGGCGGACAGGATTCCAAGGGCTATGGGCAGGTCAAATGCGGGGCCGGCCTTTTTTATATCTGCAGGGGCGAGATTGATGAGTGGTTTATAAAGCGGGTATTTGTATCCAGAATTCACCACTGCGCTTCTCATACGTTCGAGGCTTTCTTTGACTGCGGCATCGGGAAGGCCTACGATCAGCGGCTTATCCAGCCCGCTTTTAACGATATCGACCTCTACCTCACAGATAATCCCGTCAATTCCAACCAGGGCAACTGAGTTTAACCTTGCTAACATACGCACCTGCAAAATTTAGATTGTTGTGCACCCTTTGTATATACTTTCCAGAATAATTTAATGTAATTTGAAAAAAAACTGAAGACAAATACCTCTTATGGTCGAAAAAATGTTTGCATGGAAGGGCTGTTTGGATATAATGCTGTTATATTAATAGCTCTTTTCTTCTTATATAACTTGGTTTAGTTAAGTCAGCTATTTAGTTAAATAACTTTGCTCTCTATATTTTTTTCAAAAGCAAGTTGACTTAACGAGAAGGCTCAGGTTCTCTTGGTTACCCTGAGCCTTTTTTATTGCGCCGCAAATTAGGAGACTTTAGGTATCGCTAATTATTGCGGTTTGCTTTGTAGAACTGCTGTCTTGCTGGGGCCTTGTGGTGTTTGTGATAGGGCCGGCGGTTTTGATATCCTTGGGTTTGGGGAGTTGAGACATAGCCAGTTCCATCCTGTATTCACTCAAGGCAGATTTCCAGATACCCAAGGCAAGGAGCCTGAAGCCATTACGCCAATCGAGAGATTCGGGGTTATGCAGCGGCGAAAGCTTTTCGTCAAAAAGCAGCCCCTCAAACTGGCTAAGGTGCGGCTTGTACTCTATTACTAGCTTTTTCATCATGTCGCTTTCGTGCCAGATTTGCTGGTAATCGTGCCACGAATGCTGGATGCATTGACCAAATCCAAGCAAACAAACCAGGCCTTCGACCCTGTCGCACATTCGCCGCAGTTTTCGGTCAATGAGCATTCCCAGCCTGGAACTGGCCGGGCGTGTGCCGTTGTTTGCGTTTGGGATATATGCGCCCGGTCCAAAAAGCTGGGCGGCGGCAAGGGAGAAGATTTTTCCGCTGGCACGGAGCTGGGCTGGGCATGCAAAACTGAAGTCAAGCAGACGTCTATCCATTGCGACTATCCTAAGGGGCAATGTGCGCCGCTCTGTGGCCCATGTTCCGATCTCCGGGCGCTGGGAAAACGGATAAGTATCCAGCCATTCAACGATACTGCCCCTTTGGGAATTTGTATGTGTCTGGTAGTAGCTTCTTCTGCGTACAAATGCCTGTTCGAGCAGTTCGGGGTTGATGAACTGATCGGCAAAATTACTGGAGCGGTTTGCCCAGTCGTAAGGCTTGCTTACGCAGACAGGGTCGAGAAGTCCAAAAAATCTTTGTTTTACCTCTATATCAGCGGCGAAATAGCCTCTGAAAAAAGTATCCATAAGATAGCCGCTTAAAACCGTATCTACGCCGTGCCTGAGAATCGAATCGCTGAGGCCGACGGCATGGCCGTGTATCCAGTCGCATTCGCAGCTGGCAAATCTAACATTTTGTACGACGGTACGCGCGAGATATTCTTTATCACGATAAAGCGGCAGCCAGGGCCTTTGATACGCTTTGGCGACTCGGTAGGCGGTGCGAGCTTCACGATTGAGCTTGTCGCAGAAGGTGAAGGCGACGCAAGGCGATTGCGGCGGCATGGTGGCAAGCACGAGCCTGCTGTCGAGGCCTCCGCTGAGGGTTATACCAGTTTTGCTGTTTCCGCAGCGGTCTTCTACGGCGGCTTTGAAGCAAGTGACGAACTCCTGAGTAAGATCTGAAACTGAAGCGGCGGTATTTTCTTCGGGAGGCTTCCAGTATTGCAGGCTTTCAATACTAATTCCGCCATGTGAAATCCGCACGCAATAGGCGCTGCCGGGACAAAGCTTGCGGACATTCTGGTGCATGGTGTACGGGAAGCAGGCAGTACCGCGATTTAAGAATTCCGCTACCGAAACCATGTCTATGCTGTAAGTATCATCGGCGACTGCGGCGGTGAGATCGCTATGTGAGCCCAGGGCGGTGATGTTGTGGAACTTGTCATATCCGGCGAATACCTGCGTAAGCGCCAGCGGGTCTGTTATGGCGGCTAGGCCTGAATTATCCAGGAAGACGATAGCAAAGGCACCGTTGAGTTTTTGGAAATCACTATCTGCATAAAGATCGAACTGACGGCTGGATGGCGACCGCAGGATGGTTTGCATTTTGAAAGCCAATGAGCCGATCGCGGTCGGAGTTGTAACCAGGTCCCCAAGCCATGCGATGACCGAAGAACCCAAAACCAGATGATTATTGCGGTTATGCCCGATGCCGTCGAGAACGGCCATTGATCCCCAGTCAAAATCAAAGTACCTGCCTTGGGGCGGGTTTGGAATATATAGACGTTTTAAAAGTTTGAGAAGGTCGGGCCCGGCGGCGCGGGCGCCAATGCTGATGAGAAAATCGCACATATTTCCCCCCGTTGCGCATCAAGTTGTCGATAAAAGTTTTGGTGTAAAACTTGAACCAGGTTAGCAGGCTGGTCCCCCAGATGATCTGATTCTATTTAAATTGTGATGGCTCTGTCCAGTGTAAAAAAGTGCAAATGTCGCAAGGAGTTTATTTTTCTTTGGTCTGGCCAGGTTTTTTGATCGCTCCGCGCACACCTTCCATTTTGAGGTAACCTTTTTTCCATACCACAAGGGCTGAAACGATTGCGACAAATATGTATATCACAAGTGCATAGCGTGTCCTGATCTGGCTCATTGCAAGGCCGATAAGGGCGTACATCGCAGCGAGAAGATAGCATGAAATGACGGTTTTTCGCAGTCCAAAGCCGCGGTCCATCATCTGATCGTAAATGTGTCCGCGGTCACTTACGAATATTGGACGGTTGTTTATTAATCTGCGGACGATTGCGACTGCTGTGTCAAGAATGGGCAGGCCGAAAACAACAATCGAAGCCAGGAGCCATCGCGGATTCCTGGCGGCAAAAAGCATCATCATGGCCGCGACGACAAATCCAAGCAGCAGCGAACCAGCATCGCCCATGAAAATTTTGGCCGGATGGCGGTTGAAAGGCAAAAACCCGGCAACTCCGCCGATAAGTGCCAGGCATGTGATAACTCGCACGGCGTCGCGCGTTTCGCTTGTTTTCCATGTGGCCAGATGTATAGCCAGTAACAGCATGCCCATAGCTATGATGCCGGTAACGCCTGCGCAAAGGCCGTCGAGGCCGTCGAGGAGGTTAAGCGAATTTGTCGCGCCGAGTACAAAAACCAGTACGACAACAGATCCTATTGCCCAATCGAGTTCTGGTGAAATAGAAAAGCCCATAAGATTAGTGTAATAATTTATGCCCGGCTTGATACCGGCGAGTAGAAGAGCAACGGCGGCTGCCGACTGGCCCAAAAGCTTTTGCCAGGGCTTAATATTGAGGATGTCGTCCAATACGCCTATCGCACAGGCAATGGCTCCTCCGGCCATGATGCCAAAAAGCATTATGAGAATTTCGCTAAGATGTGCCTCCTGGCGGAGGTAATATATTGCCGCAAGCATGCCTACGATCATTCCAAAGAGTATGCCTACGCCGCCGAGGTATGCCACTGGCTGTTTGTGAGTCTTTATCAGAGCGTCGGGTCTATCGACTATATTGAACGCGATGGCGATTTTTTTGCACATGGCCGTTGCGACAAGGGCAACTCCAAAGGATATTACCAGGACGGGCCAGAATTTGACCGCCCACTCAAGCGGTCTATATGGGCCTATTACCTGATCAAATATGTCTAACTGCATAGCGGTACCTCGAAAAATTTAAGCGGAAAGGATATTATAATGGCAGGGAGAAAGAATTCACTGCAAAAATCTGGGCCGGTTAATCTTTCTGGTTGGCTTTGAGATACGCTACCACAAATTCAGTGGCTACTTTTTCGACGGCGCGGTTTATAAGGTGCGTCCTGTTTATGCCGATTAGCCCGGTCGGCTCACCGCTTTGCCAGGTCGCCGCCTCTATCAATTCCTGGCTTTGAGGGAGCCTGAGCCATCTCTTTACCTGTGCCCGCACGCTGAAGGCGTAGAGCATTGCCCGCTCGTCCCAGAATGTATTGACTTTTATTTCCAGCACGGCTTGGCCGGTGCCTGGCTCGGCAAGACTGATGCCCGCTGTCCGGAGTACATTTTCGACAGTATTGCGAACATCCGTTTCGCCAAGGCCGTGAAGCCTTGCGTCGAGGTCGATCTTATCTATCACAAGCTCGATCGAGGCCAGGCCGGAAAGGCTCTGATTAATATCGGTTTGCCCGAATACCGCACCGGAAAAAAGCATGCAGGCGATTGCAATTGAAAGCAGTTTGGCGTTCATGGTATCCCCTCTCAAATATTTTGCCGGGGGATCTGAAAATTAAGGGTTGCATATCTTGCAAGGCCTTCTGCCGCTTTGGCCTGCCGCTGCTTTGCCCTTGAGCACGATCTTATTCTGCTGGGTAATCCTTGCTGCCCCCGGACATCCTTCTTTATGATACACTTTCGAAGACTTCGAGCAAATGTATATTCCGTCAACTTCGGCGGAGGCTTTTACCGATTTGAAACGGTCTATATCATCGGCGCTAACCTGTGCGGTTTGCGCCCTGGGCATAGTATCAACAGCTTTTTTTTCGGCATTGCGAGCCTTTATCATAGCAGCGTGATGAGCTTTTATGAAGCTATCGACCTGCTTATTCAGCGTTGCAGCAAGGCTGGCGTTTACATCTGATATAGCCAGTGCCTCCATGCTCGTTGCGGATTGCCACACCGGGGCCATTGTCAACACATCGGGACTGTCGGGAATACAAACCAGCCTCTCAAGATCGAGCTGGCAGCTTATAACACACGTCTTGTTCGGCTCGGTTTCCAGGACGAGTACTATCGCCCGCAGCGATGGGCTTTTTGCGTAATCCTCTGCCAGGGGCCTTGCAAACCCTGCTTCAGTAAGCTTGACCTGTATATCGTTTTCGATTTTATCCCAATTCACCTGGGCGGGGCACTTCTGGGTTTTGTCGATGATTACGGCGATCTCTCGCACATCATCGATCAGCTGACCGCGATTTATTGCGCTCTGTGCAGCCGGTGCCGTAAGCAGGCTTAAAAACAGAACAAGAAATACATTCCGCACATCTCTCTCCTTGTTTATTGGTTATCTTCTTTTTATTCGCATGGCTCTAAGGGCGAGCCTGAGGCTTTGCCAAATATCGCTTGTGTCGCCCGCATCGAGTATCTGTGAGCGTATCTTCTCATTGCTTATCGCCTGTGCGATAGAGCCAAGTATCTGTACCTGCGCGCCCAGGTCGTTTTTAGGCGTGAGTATCAGGAAAACGAAATGCGTGGGCTTACCGTCCGGGCTGTTCCAATCGATGCCGATGGGGCTTCTGCCGAAGACGACCACGGGCTTTCGCACCAGTTCGGTCCTTGCGTGAGGTACGGCTATTTCCTCTTCCATAGCTGTGCCGGATGCGCGTTCTCTTTCCAGGACGGCCTCCAAGATTTTTTCCTCGTCGGCGATCCCCTCCTGCTCAGCGGCCACGGTACAAAGCTTTTCAATAGCTCCGTCGCGGTCGGCCTTTCGCAGGTCAGCGATTATCCCGCTGCGGGCAAAGAATTCCAAAACGCTTATCTTTTCACGTTTGCGAATTGAGTATGCCAGCCAAGGCCCGACGACTATAGATGATGAAACTGCCGCTATCACAATC
Source organism: Planctomycetes bacterium GWF2_50_10 (assembly GCA_001824635.1). Classification (GTDB taxonomy): domain Bacteria; phylum Planctomycetota; class Phycisphaerae; order Sedimentisphaerales; family GWF2-50-10; genus GWF2-50-10. The sequence goes on along the minus strand of MHYB01000058.1, from coordinate 18,636 downwards.
GCAGTAAATACCGGCTCGCTTATCAATCCATATTGTAATGCCAGCAAAGCGACAATGATCTCCATTGAGCCGCCGGGCGTATTTGCGATTGCTATCGAGAGCCTGTCGCTTTTGGTTATCCTGGTAAGCAGCGTTCCTACCCAGGCACCCAAAAATTTGCCCGCAAGACCCAGGATGCAGAACAAAAGCACGAGCCATAAGTGGAAATTATCCACGAAATTTATTTTTAGACCGATATTGGCAAAAAACAGCGGCACAAATATCGCCCCGACCATATGTGAGAAGACCTGTCTTGTTCGCTCGCTCAAGGCCGATGATTGGCCCGCCATGATGCCGGCGATAAAAAAGCCGTACAGGGCGTGGATACCGATCTTCATGGTTATAGCGCCGCATAAAAACCCAAGCAGGCATATGAGCGTCAGACTCGAAGACGGTTCGGGCAGATTATACTTTCTGATCTGGCCTATAAGGTGCGAACTTGACCATCTGCCCACAGTGAGACATATAATGGTAAAAAGAATGACCATACCCATCACTGCCAGGTCGTGCATCACATCTACCCTGGCCTGTGAGAAGAAGGCCATTATCATGGTAAATACAAGCCAGCCTATGAGGTCGTTTACGGACAGGGCGCTCATGATTAGAAAGCCAAGATCGGTTTTTATAAGCCGCAGGTCATGGAGTGCTCTTGCTGCGACTGGCACTGCGCTTATAGCAAGAACGATCGAGATGAATAAAGCAAAAGCGATTCGCTTATCAGGGTTGATGAGCAGCCAGTCGGGCAGCATCATCGCGACAGCAAAAGCGATCACCATCGGTATGGCCGTGCCCATGACCGCTATTTTGACGGCATCGGCTCGATAGCTCCATGCGGCGATGAAGTCGATCTCCAGCCCGGTTTGGAGAAGCAAAAGCAGTACTCCCAGCCAGGCGACCGTCTCAAGCATATTCTGCTGTTTTGGGTCTGCGGGAAAGAGGTTCTGATATAATTCTGGAGCGAAATACCCCAGTACTGCCGGCCCGAGCATAAACCCGACCAGCAGCTCGGCCGTGAGCGGGACCTGCCGAAAATACCGAAAAACCTCCCCCAGCCCGCGTGCCAGCGCCAAGATGACAAACACCTGCACAAGGAACAGAAGAATGTTATGTTCTGCTAAAAAATACATTCAAAACTCCCCGACTATTTTCCCCAGACTATACCCAGTTTACAGGAAATTTTAAATCCAAAACTTCAAAACTCGTAATACCCAAGTCCCCAACTCAACAGTAGAGCCTGATTTTGCTTGACTTTTTAGGGGTATATCCCTAATTTAGCGAAGTTTAATTTTTGATTTGCGGTCACGGTACGCACATAGAACGTAAAAGGTGAAGCGGTCACAGTTTTACGGCTGCCTTTTTTAAAAGCAGGAATTTAGATTCATTTTGAAAGGAATATAGTAAATGGCCACGAAGGTTGCAATTAATGGTTTCGGCCGTATCGGCCGTCTTGTGTTCCGCGCACTGGTTGAGCAGGGACTTCTGGGCAAGGAATTCGATGTTGTCGCTGTCGGCGATATCGTTCCGGCAGATAACCTGGCATACCTCCTCAAGTATGATTCAATACAGGGCAAGTTCAACGGTACGGTCAGCTCGAAAAAGTCTGCTCCCGATAAAGCGGATGATGATGTTCTGGTGGTCAACGGCAAGGACATCCTCGTCGTAAGCGCCAAGACACCTGCGGAACTCCCCTGGGCAAAGCTGGGCGTTCAGATCGTTATCGAATCGACTGGCTTGTTCACCGATGCGGAAAAGGCCAAGGGCCACCTCGCAGCCGGTGCAAAAAAGGTGATCATTTCCGCACCAGCCAAGGGCGAAGATATCACGGTCGTAATGGGCGTAAACGATGATAAGTACGACGGCGCAAAGCATAATATAGTTTCCAACGCAAGCTGCACGACGAACTGCCTGGCACCGGTTGTTCATGTTCTTCTTAAGGAAGGTTTCGGCATGGCCGAGGGTCTCATGACCACCGTACACGCCTACACCGCCACACAGAAGACAGTGGACGGACCTTCAAAGAAGGATTGGAAGGGCGGCCGCACAGCAGCTCAGAACGTTATTCCCTCTTCGACAGGCGCCGCAAAGGCTGTCGGCCTTGTGATTCCTGAAGTTAAGGGTAAGCTCACCGGCATGGCCTTCCGCGTACCGGTTCCCACAGTCTCGGTTGTCGACTTGACAGTCAAGACAGTAAAAGACACCTCGCTTGCCGAGATCAAGGCTGCGATGAAAAAAGCCAGCGAAACATACCTCAAAGGTATCCTGGCATACACAGAGGAAGAAGTCGTTTCCAGCGATTTCATCCATGACGCCCATTCGTCGATCTTCGACGGCGGCTCTTCGATCGAACTCAACAAGAATTTCTTCAAACTTGTAAGCTGGTATGATAATGAGTGGGGTTATTCAAACCGCACCATCGACCTGCTCAAGAAGATGGCCAAATAGGTTTACCCTTAGGTAAACATTCAGAAGTGAAATGGGCGGTTCGAAAGGGCCGCCCGTTTTTTGATTTAAAATGTGCGATTTACGATATAATTGCACAGGCTCGAATAAAAGGCATTTGAAACAAAGGGAGGCTAAGATGGCCAAGAAGACAGTTGCTGACGTGGATGTCAAGGGCAAGAAGGTTCTCATGCGGGTTGATTTCAACGTGCCGCAGGATGACAAGGGCAATATTACATCTGATACACGCATTGTAATGGCTTTGCCGTCGATAAAGAGCGTTATCGACCGCGGCGGCCGGCTCATCCTCATGAGCCACCTGGGCAGGCCCGAAGGCGCGCGCGACGACAAATACACGCTTGCGCCCGTGGCCAAAAAGCTTGGCGAGATCATCAACAAACCTGTCGTTTTTGCAAATGACTGCATCGGGGCAGATGTAAAAGCAAAAGCCGCTTCACTCAAGGACGGCGATGTACTGCTGCTCGAAAACGTCCGCTTCCACAAGGCCGAGGTTATAAAAGATAAGGTGGCCAAGGATGATGCGGCGCTCAAGGCCGAAAAGGTAAATTTCGCCAAAGAACTGGCGGACCTGGCTGATATCTACGCTGATGACGCCTTCGGCACCGCTCACCGCGATAACGCCTCGATGCTGACCGTTCCCCAGCAGATGGGTGCAAAGCCAAAGGTAGTCGGCTTTTTGGTCGAAAAGGAACTCAAATTCCTCGGCGATACCATCAATAATCCGGTAAAGCCTTTCGTTGCGATACTCGGCGGCGCAAAAGTCAGCGACAAAATTCGCGTTATTGAAAACCTGCTCTCGAAAGTTGACCGCATCATTATCGGCGGCGCGATGGCTTATACGTTCTTCAAAGCACAGGGCAAGACCATCGGCACGAGCCTTTGCGAAACTGATTTCGTCGGCCAGGCCAACGAACTGCTTGAAAAAGCAAAAGCTGCCGGGTGTGAGATCATCCTGCCTGTAGATACTGTTGTTGCAAAAGAATTCAAAGAAAACGCCGAGAACCAGGTCGTCGCCGGCAACATACCGGATGGCTGGCAGGGCATGGATATCGGCCCGGCAAGCAGGAAACTATTTGTCGAAAAGCTTTCAGATGCCAAAACCGTCGTCTGGAACGGCCCAATGGGCGTATTTGAAATGAAACCCTTTGATGAAGGCACCAAGGCTGTCGCACAGGCTGTTGCCGATGCAACCGGCAAAGGCGCAAAGACCATCATCGGCGGCGGCGACAGCGCAAGCGCAATAAAGAAGATGAAGCTTTCAGACAAAGTTACGCACGTCTCCACCGGCGGCGGTGCAAGCCTCGAATTCCTCGAAGGCAAGAAGTTCAAAGCCATCGACGTCCTTGACGAGAAATAATTTCAGGAATAGTTCATAATTATGTCAGTACCGATACCAAAAACGCCGTCGATAGAAATTGCGCCCTCGATTTTGAGTGCGGATTTTGCCAGTTTGGCCAGTGAGATCAAACAGGTTGAAGAGGCTGGCGTTAAGATGGTGCATATTGACGTTATGGATGGTCATTTTGTGCCCAATATCACCATCGGCCCGGTGGTAGTCGCCAAACTGCGAAAATGCAGCGGGCTTTTTTTCGATGTTCACTTGATGATAACCGACCCGGATAAGTACACGCCTGAGTTCATCAAGGCTGGTGCCGACAATATCACGTTCCATATAGAAACTACAAAAGACCCCGTCGGCCTGATTAACAGAATACATGACGCCGGGGTCACTGCCTCGATAACGCTCAACCCGGCAACTCCGGTTGAGGCGATAGAAAAATTTGCGCCGCTTTGCGACATGGTACTTATAATGACAGTAAATCCGGGCTTTGGCGGACAAAGCTTTATGTATGATGTCGCAAAAAAATGTATCCGTGTTCGCGAGATCGTCGGGCCTTCCAAACGCGTCGAGGTTGATGGCGGTATCGACCCATCCACAGCCCCGATAGTTGTATCATACGGTGCCGATACGCTGGTGGCCGGCAACGCGGTATTCGGCCAAAAGGATCGAAAAGCGGCTGTGGAAGCAATTATGGCAGCTGCTCGCGGTGTCAATAAGCCGCTGTGACTTTAATTTGAATTAACTCTGCGAGACAATATGGCAAAATCAAAAGCAACCTGGGATGGATTCTCGCTCAAGCCGCGTCGTGAAATGCCCCAGGGGCTATGGATGCGGTGCCCGACTTGCGAGCACATGCTCTATAAAAACAGCGTCGTGGATAATCTTAACGTCTGTCCCGATTGCCAGCACCATTTTCGTGTCGATTCCAACACAAGGATTGCCCAGCTTGTAGACGAAGGCACGTTCCAGGAAGTCGCTGAAGAATTAAGTTCAAGCGATCCGCTAAAATTTACTTTCCGCGGCACGCAATACAAGGACAGGATCGATGCCGATGCCGCAAAAACAGGCTTCAATGAAGCTATGCGCGTGGGCAAGGCGTTTGTCAAAGGTCGCGGCATTGCTCTTGCCGTAATGGAACCTGAATTTTTAATGGGATCCATGGGGTCGGTGGTAGGCGAAAAGTTCTGCCTTGCCGCCGAGATAGCGATTGCCCAATCCCTTCCGTTGGTAGTGGTTTCGTGTTCGGGCGGAGCGAGAATGCACGAAGGCGTTGTTTCGCTTGGCCAGATGGCCAAAACAAGTGCCGCCATCGCCAGGCTCGATAAGGCAGGCGGGATGTTCATCTCCGTCCTTGCAGACCCGACCACAGGCGGTGTTACCGCCAGTTTCGCGATGCTCGGAGACGTCATAATAGCCGAACCCAAGGCGCTTATCGGCTTTGCCGGGCCTAGGACGATTTACCAGACCATCAAGATCGAATTGCCCGAAGGTTTCCAGCGGTCAGAATTCCTTCTTGATCACGGCTTTGTGGATACCATTGTCCATCGCAAAGACCTCAGAAGCGAGATCGCCCGCCTGATCGACTACTGCGGCAAGGAAAAGAATTAGATTATAAAGCACGATGAACTCCAAAACCCCGATCATGTGTCGGGGTTTTTTGTTTATATCCCCAAAACGACTGTTTATATCAACGATTTACTTGCCGCGAATGGATGGTATAATATCACGGTTTTGATGGATTTGCCAAAATGAACTACTTTAGACCCAATATCGCCGCCATGGCCGGTTATGTGCCCGGCTTTCAGCCCAAAGAGCTTGATATTATCAAGCTCAACACCAATGAAAATCCCTATCCGCCAAGCCCGCATGTGCTTAATGTGCTCCGAAACCTTGATCTTGAGCGGCTGCGTAGATACCCTGATCCCGCCGGAACCGAATTTCGCCAGGCGGCAGGGCGGGTAAACGATATCCCGGCCGATCATATCATGTGCACCAACGGAGGCGACGAACTGCTGAGCATTGCAGTCCGTTCGTTCTGCGACAAAACCCGGCCGCTTGCTTACCCGACACCGACTTATTCACTTTACCCGGTGCTTGCCCAGCTGGACGAAGTGCCGGTAATAGAAATACCATTCGGTCAGGATTATTCGCTGCCGAAGGAATTGTTCAATACCCCCGCGGCACTGACGATTGTATGTAATCCAAACGCGCCAAGCGGTTCGCTCATCAATGTCGGCGACCTCGCCTCTCTTGCCGCCAGTCTTAAATCGGTGCTCCTGATAGACGAGGCGTATGTAGATTTTTCACCCTGTACTTGTATCGACCTCGTCAGGCAATTTGATAACGTGATAATTCTCCGTTCCATGTCAAAAGGATATTCGCTTGCGGGCCTGCGATTCGGGTACGCTATCGCCCAGCCCTCGCTGATAGAAGGCATGTGGAAGGTAAAGGATTCTTACAACACCGATGCCATCGCCATTGCCGCAGCAAGCGCAGCAATTTCCGACCAGGACTATGTTAAGGCAAATGTAGAAAAAGTAATAGCCCAGCGTAAGGTGCTCACAGAAGCACTTATCGCATTGGGTTTTAAAGTACCCCCCAGCAATGCGAATTTTGTGCTTGCCGAATTCAATGGCCCAACTGCCCAGCATATTTATGACCAGCTCGTAGCAAAACACATTTTCGTGCGGTACTTTAAACTGCCCGGGCTTGAAAATAAGTTGAGAATAACTGTAGGCACACCGGATCAGAATGCCAGGTTCCTTAGTGCTCTAAAAGAAATACTTGCGAGGTGAATATGAAAAAGCGTACAGCAAAATTAACACGCAAAACAAAAGAGACGGATATCAAGCTTGAACTTACGCTCGATTCCGCCGGCCAATACGATATCGACACCGGCATCGGCTTTTTTGACCACATGCTCTCGCACCTCAGCAAACACAGCAAGATGGATCTTATCATAAAAGCCAAGGGCGATCTTGAGGTCGATAATCATCACACAGTCGAAGATGTCGCGATATGTCTGGGCACAGCACTCAACGATGCGCTTGGCGATAAAAAGGGCATACGCCGTTACGGCCACAGTTCGGTTCCCATGGAAGACGCCCTTGCCAATGTCGCGATAGATATATCCGGCAGGCCCTTCTGCGTCTTCAACGTGAACTTCCGCACAGATAAGATCGGCGATTTCGATGTCCAGTGCATCGAGGAAATGCTCCGCAGCCTCGCGAATTTCGGCAAGTTCAATGTGCATGTAAACGTGCCTTACGGCATGAACAGCCACCACATGGCAGAGGCGATATTCAAGGCCCTTGGTCAGGCTATGGCGATGGCAACAGAGATCATCGGCACCGATGTGCCAAGCACAAAGGGCATTTTGTGATAGGACAGGATTTTGAATTTCGAGTAGGCATCGGTACCGATATCCATCGCATCGTGGAAGGACGTCGGCTGATCCTGGGCGGCATACAAATTCCATACCCTTCCGGCCTGCTTGGCCACAGCGACGGTGATGTCGCGATCCATGCCGTCATCGACGCAATGATCGGCGCCGCCGGTCTGGGCGATATAGGCTCGCATTTTCCCGATACCGAGGAACAGTGGCGCGACGCCGATAGCCGCGAACTCCTTGCGGTTATCCGCGACCAGCTCAAAGACAAAGGCTGGCAGGTTGTCAATGTCGATGTCATTATCCACGCCGAGCAGCCTAAGCTTGGGCCGTATAAAGGCCAGATGAAGCGTGCCATCTCTGCGATACTCCAGATGGATTTCGCAGCGGTTAATGTGAAGGCAAAAACAAACGAAGGCCTCGGCGAGATCGGCACCGGCCTCGCGATGTCGTCGACAGCTACGGTATTATTACAGCGAAAGATGAAGAGGAGTCTCTAACGTCATGGCACTTAGATTTTACAATACGCTCACCCGCAAAACGGAAGATTTCAAACCGCTCAACGACAACCACGTCAGCATCTATGTTTGCGGCCCAACCGTCTACGGCCACGCCCACCTGGGCCACGCAAAGAGCTATGTGAGTTTCGACATCCTCGTTCGCTATCTCCGCTATCTTGGCTATGATGTTACTTACGTTCAAAATATTACCGACGTCGGCCACCTCACGGATGACGCCGATGCCGGCGAAGACAAGCTTGCCGTCGCCGCAAAAAAAGAACACAAGCATCCCATGGCCGTCGCCGAATATTACACCGCCAGTTATTTCGAGGATATGGATAAGCTCAATGTCCTCCGTCCCGATATTAGCCCCCGCGCCACCGGCCACATACCAGAGCAGATTGCGCTCGTCGCCAAGCTTATCGAAAAAGGCTTCGCTTACCAAGTCAACGGCTCGGTCTACTTCGACGTAAACAAATTTCATGGCTACGGCAAACTCTCCGGCAGAAAAGTAGAAGAACTCCAGGCCGGTGCCCGTGTTGATATCTCCGAAGAAAAGCGCCACCCCGCCGACTTCGCCATTTGGAAAAAAGCCGAGCCGAATCACATCATGCAGTGGGACAGCCCCTGGGGCCGCGGCTACCCCGGCTGGCATCTTGAATGTTCCGTAATGAGCATGAAATATCTCGGCGAGACAATAGACATTCACGGCGGCGGTCTTGAAAACCAATTTCCTCACCATGAATGTGAGATTGCTCAAAGCGAAGCCGCCAATGGCAAAGAATTCGTTCGCTGCTGGATACACAACAACATGGTAACCGTAGATGGCCAGAAAATGGGCAAAAGCCTGGGCAACTTTATCACCCTCAAGCAGGTTTTCGCCGGCAATCATCCTAGACTTTCCCGCGCTTACGATCCACTCGCCGCGCGTCAGCTCATCTTGAACAGTCATTACCGCATGACGCTTGACTTTTCCGACGCCGCTCTTTCCGCTGCCCAGAGCGGTTATGACAGGATAAGCGATGCGGTTATCGCTCTCCGCAGGCAGATCGAAAAGGCCCCACAGGGCACACTCGATATCCAAGTCGCTGCCCAGCTTGCCGAAATAAAAAATAAATTCGAACAGGCCATGAACGATGACCTCAATACCTCAGTAGCAGTTTCGGTGATCTTTGAACTGGCAAAGCTTGCCCGCGAGCAGTCCCAAAAGCAGGGCGTTTCCAGCCAGACACTTGCCCAGATCGATTCCATGCTCACAAGGCTTGGCGGCGATGTGCTCGGCATTGTAAAAGACCAGTACGTCCAGGCCGGCGGCGCCGATGAAAAACTGATTGATTATCTGGTCAATGTCCTTATCGAAATGCGCGCCGATGCCAGGAACAAAAAAGATTTCGCCGCCGCCGATGCGATTCGAAAGCGCCTTGACGGGTTCGGGATCATTCTTGAAGACAAGCCCGGCTCAACCACGTGGAGACGTAAATGAGGATACTGGGCATTGACCCCGGCCTTAACCTCTGCGGCTACGCAGTGATCGAATCAAGCGGCCGCACTTTTAAACTGCGCGAAGCAGGCGTGCTGCGAACGAAGGCCGATACCAGGCTGGAAGTCCGGCTCCAGCAGATCGCTTCGGATATAACAACCATTTTGGAAAATTTCCATCCCGAGTTGATGGCGGTCGAACAATTGTATTCGCATTACCAGCACCCGCAGACAGCCGTTCTCATGGGCCACGCTCGCGGCGTTATACTCCAAAAGGCCGCAAGCTTTAAAATTCCCGTCGAGAGTTTCGCCGCGACGCGCATCAAAAAATCGCTGACCGGCAACGGCCGTGCAACCAAGAACCAGATGCAGCTTTCGATCCAGTCGCTGCTGAATTTGAAAAGCATGCCCGAACCTGCCGATGTCGCCGACGCCATCGCCGCCGCGCTTTGCGGCGCAAACGCCATGCTGAGTCCAAAGTATTAACGTGAGGAATTTATGATAGTACAGCTTGAAGGCAATCTTCTAAAACTTGGCACCGACAGGGCCATCATCAAGACGGGCCAGATTGCCTATGAAGTAATGGTGCCAGGATATCTCGTCAGCGTCCTGGCAGGCAGGATCGGCAAGGATATATCGCTATGCACGATGCAGTATTTTGAAGGCAACCCCGCCGGGGGCAACCTCATCCCGCGCATGATAGGTTTCGGCACTGAATCTGAGCGAGAATTTTTCAACAAGTATACAACTGTTAAAGGTATCGGCGTGCGAAAGGCCCTGCGCTCCCTTGCGATCCCGATAGAAACCATTGCCGCTGCCGTCGAAGATGGTGACGAAAAGACGCTCCAGTCACTTCCGGAGATCGGCAAGCGCCTCGCCCAGCAGATAATCGCGGAACTCAAAGGCAAACTCAAGGATTTCGCCGCCGTCCACAGCGGTGTCTCCGCTCCAGCAGGCGGTAAATTTGACAACTATCAAATCGAGGCACTCGAAATCCTCATCGCCTGGGGCGAAAAACGCAACGAAGCGATGGAGCTTATCGCCCTGGCATGCAAAAAGAATCCAGATATCAAAACCGCCGAAGAACTCGTGCCGTTTGTTTACAAGCTCAAGCAGGGCGTCGCGGTTTAAAAAATTTGTTTTGTTAACATAGGACAGCTATGGCAATCGATAGAGTATTAAGTAATGAATCAATGAGCGAGCAGGAGGAGCATTTCAATTCTGCTCTGCGCCCGAAAACGCTCGACGAAGTCGTCGGCCAGAATTCGGTAAAGGACAAGCTCTCCATTGCTATTCAGGCCGCCAAGCAAAGGAATGAACCGCTCGAACATATCCTTTTCTACGGCCCGCCCGGCCTGGGTAAGACAACTCTCGCAAACGTCATTGCCGCCGAAATGGGTTCTGCCATCCGTGTCTCATCCGGTCCGGCCCTTGTTAAGCAGGGCGATGTAATGGGACTTCTCACAAACGTCGGCTCCGGCGATATTCTTTTCATCGACGAGATACACCGCCTCTCAACTTCTGTTGAAGAATTCATCTACCCCGCCATGGAAGATTTCAAAGTTGATTTCACCGTCGACTCCGGCCTCCATGCTAAAACGATCAATTTTCCTCTTAAGCGTTTCACGCTTATCGGCGCTACAACCCGCGCGGGCCTGCTAAGTGCACCATTGCGCGGCCGATTCGGAATGATGTATCACCTTGAATTCTACAGCCCCGATGATCTCGCACTTATCCTCGAAAGATCCGCCCGGCTGCTCAATCTGCCTTCAGCTGATAGCGCACTTGAAATGATAGCCTCACGCTCCCGCGGCACGCCACGTATTGCCAATCGCCTTCTCAAACGAGTCCGCGATTACGCACAGGTCAAAGGCTCGGGCCAGTTAAACAAGGATATCGTTGATAAGGCGCTGAAAATGGAACAGATCGATGAACTCGGCCTTGATGAACTTGATCGCGCAGTACTCCGCTCTATAGCGACCGTTTACGACGGCGGCCCAGCAGGTATAGAGGCCATCGCCGCCACGCTCGGCGAAGAACGCGATACGCTTGAAGATGTCGTCGAACCGTACATGCTCCAGATCGGTTTCCTTCGCCGCACAAAGAAAGGCCGCGAAATAACCGAAGCCGCCTGCAAACACATCGGCGTAAAATACAAGGGTTCAAAGACGGCATCTTCTGACGAGCAGGAAGACATGTTCTAGGATTTGGGCAAAAACACTCTGGCCATCTTCGGCGGCTTATTGAGCAGGTCTGTAAGATAGCCGATCAGTATGCGTTCAACCTGTTGAAGAACGTCCAGCGGCAGTTGAGCCAGGCTCTTTTGCCCCGCAAGAGCCATCGCCGCCTCCCTGTCGATGTTCATCTTATCGGCAAAGGCCATCTCGCAATCCCTGCATATAACCCCCGGCCCGCTGTTACTGAAATAAACCACCGGCCACCTCGCGGTTATCTTCGTCTTGCAATTCACACATTGCTCAAGTACCGGCCCGTGCCCCACCTGCTTAAGCACTTCCACCTGGAATCCTATCAAAAGCGCAAGCGAACCGATTGTGTCATTCGTCTCCGTTAGCCGTTCAAGATACTGCAGGAAAAAATCGTAAAGCTCCTCATGCGGATCAAAATCCTGCATCAAAAGTTCCATCAGTTCCGCCCCGAACAACGCAGCATTGAGCGACTCAAGGTTTCGCCGCAGTGAAAAAAAACGTGGCGCATTGGCAAATTCCGAAATCCCGCTCAACTTACCGTGCCCAGCCTCCGTGAATACCACTTCGCCGCAGGCGAAAATTTCTATCGGCCCGCCGAAAGCGGATTTGGCCCGTTTAGACCCTTTTGCTATGGCGTCGAATTTTCCGTGTTCGCGGGAAAAAAATGTGAGTATCTGGCTAGTATCGGAATAATCAAGCGAGCGAATGCAGATTGCCTGGCCTTTTTTGAGCATATCATTCTTGCCTGGCGATCTTGCGCATTTTCACCCGGTTTATCTTGCGTGCTTCTGCTGACGTGATCGTAAATTTCAGCGAATCCCATTCAAACGATTCGCCGGTTTTTGGTATGTAGCCCAGGTGCGAAAAAATAAATCCGCCCAGCGTGTCATAATCCTGATCTTCGGGCAGCTCGATCTCAAATTCAGAATTTACCTCATCGATCCGTATGCGAGCATCAACTTCGATTGCGTTCTCGTCGATCTTGTTGATGTTTTCCGCGGGCAGCTCCTCGTATTCGTCCGCGATCTCCCCGACCAGCTCTTCCAATATGTCCTCTATCGTAACAAGTCCCGCCGTCCCGCCATATTCATCCAGCACCACCGCTATATGCAGCTTCTGCGCCTGAAATTCGTGAAGCAGCACACGCAGCAGCTTTGTCTCGGGTACAAAATACGCCGGCCGCAGATATTTTCTCATATCAAAGCTTGATGTATCCTGCCCGAAAAGGTTAAGCATATCTTTTGCGTAAATGAAACCGATGATATTATCTATAGTGTTCTCAAAAACCGGTATCCTGGAATGTCCCGTAGCGATAGCCTTTAAAACCCCTTCAAAATCGAGTTTCGCTTCTATCGCCACTACGTCCGTTCGCGGCGTCATTATCTGCTGGGCCGTGATATCGCTAAGCTCGAGCACGTTTTCGATCATCTCCTGCTCTTCCTCATCGACAACGCCTTCCATTTTGCCCTGCTCGACGACGTTTAGAAACTGTTCCTCTCTTTGTTCCTGTGCTTCTTCGCCGCTTACCATCGCCACCCCGGCAAGCCTCCGCACCAGCAGGTCATATGCCCGCACAACCATCAGAACCGGCCACGACAGCATCACCACCAATTTGAGCAACCCCCATGTCCGCGCAAGAAACCGCTCTCCGACATATCTCGCTACCGCGTGCGGTATCGCAAGTGAAAATATCAGTAGTATCCCCATCGCTATCGCGAATGAGATCACAAAATCCATCGCAGCCACACGATCATCGCCGACCGTAAGCATTGCAAGGAGCAAAAGAAGAATTGCGAAATTTATCGCAAGCCGCCAGAACGAACACACAGTGGCTACCTCATGCGACGACTCCAATATCTTGCCCAGGCGTTCTTCTTGTCCCAGCTTTTCACAAGCCTGCTGGAGCTTGACCCTGTTGAATATTCGCAGCGAAGTCGCCCCTATAGATAAGAACAGACTCGTCCCGCAAAGAATTATTATTAATGTGATCCACATCCCCATATTTATGCTCGCTTCGCAACCCCTGTGTAAACCTGCCCATACCCGAATTCCGTAAGCAGCAAATCTTCCATCCGGTGCATCTTCTTCGCCTTTGCCGCCGCGAGATCGTCGAATCCTGCGTTGTGCAAAAAACCGTGCACTACATACAACGCAAGCTCTGCCTCGCTGCTGTGGCCGAGTTTTTTCGCTTTCGCCCATGCCATCTCACTGTTAACGACCATATCGAACACCCGTCTGCTGTCAAGTTCATCGCTCAGATCAAAGCTTATCACGTCAGTGTTCTTTGCGCTTTTAAGGAATTCGCGATTTACCTTCTTTATCCCCGCGCTGTCCGTGATGAGAATATTTATCGCAGCCGATTTGATTTTGAATCTGCCGCAAAGCGATTCTATCATCCGCCCAAGCCTGGCCTTATTGAACTTCACAGCTTTCGCCTCGTCGCGGATCGTGATCTTAATATTTTTCAAATTCTTAGAAATCATCTTGCTCCGTAGAAAACCTCAAAAAAAACTCATGTTCTTCGTTTAGCCCCCAGGCTCGTCCTGGGGGTTTTCATCTTTTACTTTTTATTTTTTATTTCCAATTTCAGCTTATCTTCTCAAACGACTCACCCTGCCCGCCATTATGTGGCCTTTCCGGCGGTGCCTTCGGATATGCGATCCTGCCGTGATAATGCGCCGCCAGAGACTTGCTCAAACTCGCCTCTATCCTGCTAAGCTCGCGAAGCGTCAGATCGCATTCATCAAATTGCCCGTCCTGGAGCCGTTTCATTGCCATATTGTGCACAACCGCATCAATACGCGCCGGAGAAATTTCCGAAAGCGATCTCACCGCGCCCTCAACGCTGTCTGCAAGCATTACGATTGCCGCTTCCTTCGATTTGGGCCTTGGCCCGCCATAGCGGAAATCAGATTCGCTAACCAGCCCTGTCGTTTCCTCATGTTCGCGCTTCTTGGCCTCATTGTAAAAATATTCTATCAGCGTCGTGCCGTGATGCGTCTCCACGAACTGCCGCAGCACCGCCGGCAGGTTGTATTCCCGTGCCATCTCGATACCGTCTTTAACATGCCCCACGATTACCAATTGGCTCATCGCAGGAGAAAGTTCCTTATGCCTGCTCACCGCCCCCATCTGGTTTTCAACAAAATATCCCGGCTTATGGATCTTGCCGATATCATGATAATAAGATCCAACCCTGCAAAGCAGCCCGTTTGCTCCGATCGATTCTGCCGCCGCCTCGGCAAGTGAACCGATGAGCAGGCTGTGACTGTATGTCCCCGGCGCCTCAAGTGCAAGACGCTTGAGCAAAGGCTGGCTTGCGTCGCTGTAGTCCAGCAGGGTCATGCTCGTCGCCACCTTGAATACCTTTTCGATCACCGGCAATAAACCGTTGATGATAAGCCCAACCATCAGCACCGTAAATGCTGTCGACCCCGCGGTTTGAAATATCGCGTTTAT
>MHYB01000058.1:203-3738 GCA_001824635.1 Planctomycetes bacterium GWF2_50_10 | reverse complement strand
GATAAACACCATCGCCGCCGTGAGCACTATCACTTCAATAAGCTTCATCCGCGTGCGTATCTCTTTGAGACAAAAACAGCACGTCATCACGCCCGCCGTCATCACGACAAAAACATCCATCCTGTCGTAATGCTCAACTCCAAGCCAAAGCATTATCGAGTAAAAAAGACTCATGGCTATCGCGAACCGCTGGTCGTAAGCGATTGTCAAAATTATCGCGCAGGTTACTATCGTTCCGGTAGCGATGCTCATTATGTACCCGGCGCCAGAAAAAAGCATTGCCGTCTTGGCTGCCACCAGCAGAACCAGGAACATCCCCGCAAGAGCCGCCCCTCGCATATTGTTCTTTATCACGCGCCTGTGGTAATGAAAAATATAAACCGCCATCGCGGTGGCTATTAGAAGTGTCAGGGCCGATATGGGCAGCAGCTCCGCCCAGCTGGGTATTGCGATCACATCCTCCCCAACGCGCAGAGAACTGATGATGCTTGCCGCGACTATAAATCCCGCCAATATGATCGCAGAACCCGGAATTCCCTCCTTTGTAAGGTGGTCCAGTTCGACGAGCCGTTTCTCCCACAACTCCTGGCGAAGTTTGCTTCTGCGGGCACTAATTTTACGTTTTAAAAAAGCCATTTACCGGCTAAGACTCCCGTTTATGCTTGTTATCATACGCTTGAACAATGTTTTGCACAAGCTTATGCCGAACGATGTCCGCTTTTGAAAGTTCTACATTTCCGATCCCGTCAATACCACGCAATGTGGTCATTGCGTCTATCAGCCCGGGAAGTTCGCCCCGCGCCAGGTCAACCTGGGTTACGTCGCCCGTAATGATCATCTTCGAGCCTCGCCCCATGCGGGTCAAAAACATTAGCATCTGCGCCGGCGATGTATTCTGAGCCTCATCGCAGATTATGCACGCCTCATTCAGCGTTCGCCCCCGCATGAACGCCAGCGGTATGATCTCTATCACGTCCATTTCCATGAATTTCCGCATCTGCGAAAATTCCATCATATCTTCCATAGAATCAAACAACGGCCGCAGATAAGGGTTCACCTTCGCCGCGATATCGCCCGGCAAAAACCCCAGCTTTTCGCCCGCTTCCACAGCGGGCCTTGCCAGTACTATCTTGCGTATCTGCTTTTTCTTTAACATCGATACCGCCACCGCGACTGCCAGGTATGTCTTTCCAGTCCCCGCAGGCCCGATGCAGAACGTAAGATCGTTCTTGAGCATCGTCTCGATATACTCAAGCTGCCCCTTTGTGTAAGGCTCAACTATCCCCTTATGCGAATAAACCATTATCGCCTGGCCCGTGATCTCCGGCTCAATATGCGACTTGGTCTGCGATATCATTTCTTCCACATCGATATCGGTGAGCATCCCGCGTTTGAGAAGCCGTTTTTGCATGTGGTCGATCACATCCGCCGCCTTCTCAACCTGCTCCTTCTCGCCGGCGATCATCACGTTGTGCTCACGCGCTGTTATCTGCACATCAAATGCGCTGCGGATCGCCCGCAGGTTCTTGTCGGCCATGCCGAACAATTCCACCCGCCTTGTCTCCAATTCGAGTTGTATCGTAAGTTCCATTTTTTATCCCCACCGCGTTACAATTTCAAAAAACGTCCACGCCAGCGGCGCTGCAACCAGCGGCGAATCTATCACGTCCAGTATCCCGCCGAATCCCGGCACTGCCGCCGAAGAATCTTTCATCTGTGCATCGCGTTTGAGCATAGATTCCGCCAAATCGCCAAGCTGCCCGATATACGCGAATATCGCACCAAAGATCATCCCGAATACAGGCTTGATTATACCAGAACCGGCCCCAAATAGATACCCTACCACCCCCGCCAACACAACCGCGCCGCACAATCCTTCCCACGTTTTTTTCGGGCTAATGTTCGGCGAAAATTTATGCTTTCCAAATAACCTTCCCGCTGCGTAAGCCCCGATGTCAGCAGATTTTACGGTAAAAACAAACATCAGCACCGCCCAAGGCCCAAATCCTATGCCTATCGCCGGTATCCACAATGCCAGCACCCCCATGTACCCTATCGCCAGCATACTTGCGCCACAATTCGCCATCGTAGCCTTTGTAGAATGCAGCTTTGCCTGCACCAAAAAAAGTGCCAGTATCGCCGCCGTAAGCACCCCCTCATAGTACAATGAAATATCAAATTCAACGATTTGCGACAGGTATTGCCCGATTGCCAGCAGTATACATACAGGCGTGGTTATGGTCAGGAAAACATCGTGCCCCGCGCTCCTGGCCAGCTTGCCGAATTCGAATTGTGCCCAGATCACAAGTATTACGGTAAAAACCGTAAGCACTGTCGCTTTGGGAAGATTTATAGCCGTCACAGTACGCTGGAGATGGTCGTCAAGAAGCATCAGGCCCGCAAAAACAATGCTCATCACCGCCCCGACAACCAGTCTGTATTTCAGCATATTTTTCCCGTTACATATTGAGCAACTCAAAACTAATCACTAATTACTGTTTCTTCGGCGCAACGTCCCCGAATCGCCTGTTGCGGGCCGTAAATGCCGCAAGGGCTTTTTCAAGGTCTGCTCTGTCAAAATCAGGCCACAGCGTCCCGGTAACAAAAAACTCCGCGTATGATACCTGCCACAGCAGAAAATTGCTTATCCTAAGTTCATTGCTCGTGCGAATAACAAGGTCTGGGTCAGGCAGCCCTGCCGTATCAAGATGATCCCCAAAACATTGCTCGTCGATAGCGTCGATTCCAAGTTCCCCGCTTTTAACCTTTGCCGCTATCTTCTTTGCCGCCTCGACTATCTCGGTTCTCGATCCGTAATTCAGTGCCAGCCCAAGCGTCATCCGCTTATTGCCCGCCGTCACTTTTGCGGTAAGTTCAAGTTCATCCACCAGGCTCTGCGGCAGATTGTCTTTAAGACCAAGATGCACCAGCTTCACATTTTTTTCCACAAGTTGAGGACGCATCTGCTTGAGATACATCGTGTAAAGCCCCATGAGAAAGTCAACTTCCTCCTTCGGCCTTTTCCAGTTCTGCATGCTGAATGAATAAAGCGTCAGGCACTCGATCCCCACGTCAAGACACTGCTGCACAACCCGCTCAACCGTCTTACCGCCTTGGCGATGCCCTTCAAACCGCGGAAGCCCCCTTTGTGTCGCCCATCGGCCGTTGCCGTCCATTATGATCGCTATGTGCCGAGGCAGTTGGCTAGGGCTTACCCCCAGCCGCTCGGCCGTTATAGCAAGGTTTTCTTCTCGGCCGCTCAAGACTTTTTTCTCTCGATTGCCTGCGACCGCTTTGGCCCAACCCCAACCATCGTGATTGGCACGTTGACAATTTTTTCAATCGCCGCAAGATAATTCTTCGCCGCCTGCGGAAGCTGCTCAATGCTCGTAACTCCCGTCAGATCTTCATCCCACCCCGGCAGTGTGTCATAAACGCACTGAGCTTTCGACAGCCTTACAGCATCCGATGGAAAGAATGTCGTTTCCTTGCCGTCAATACTATATGCCCTGCATATCTTGAGTTCTTTGATGCC
>MHYB01000058.1:0-135 GCA_001824635.1 Planctomycetes bacterium GWF2_50_10 | reverse complement strand
CCACAGCATCAAACCAGCCGCATCGCCTGGCCCTGCCCGTTGTCGTTCCGTACTCGTGCCCCTTTTCGCGAATGTATTCGCCCGTCGCGTTATCCTGCTCGGTCGGAAAAGGCCCTTCGCCTACTCGCGTTGCGT
>MHYB01000057.1:16853-25328 GCA_001824635.1 Planctomycetes bacterium GWF2_50_10 | reverse complement strand
ATCGTGGTTTTTTTGTTGCCTTTGTCGTGGTGGTAGGCGGCGATGATCATTATGCCGGTGAGTTCGCCGTGGGCGCCTGCGAGGGGCTGGAGGGTGAAGGCGTCCATCGCGGTGATCTCGCGAAGGAGGAGGTCTGTTTCGTACAGGAGCTGCAAGGCGCCCTGGGTTAGGGAGCCGCCGAGTCGGAGCTGGGGCAGGAGCGGGTGGAGCTGGGCGAAGCCGTCGAATGCGGCGACTTTTTCGGTGACCTTGGGGTTATATTTCATGGTGCACGAGCCGAGCGGGTAGAAATTGGTGTCAACGCCGAAGTTGCGGCGGGAGAGGGCGGTGTAGTGGCGGACTACGGCTAGCTCGCTTAATTCGGGCATCGCGGCGGGCGCGGGCCTCAGTAGTTCGGGTTTAATATTAATGGATGTGGGCACGTCACGGTCCGGCATTGTTACGCCTTGACGGCCGGGGATGGAACGTTCGAATATCAATTTCATTTCAGGGAGCATCATTTTAGTATTCCTGCTAAAGCTTCGGCGAGCATGCCGATCTGGGAGCGGGTTCGTTTTTCGGTTACGGCGATTAGGATGCAGTTGTCCATGTCCTTGTAGTAGCGGCTTAGGGGGAAGCCGGCGGCGAAGCCTTTTTCGATGAGGGCTGCGACGACATCGGCTGCGGGGGCGGGGAGGCGAAGGACAAATTCGTTGAAGAACCAATTGTTTTTGAAATGGCTGGTTACGCCTGGGATGGCGGTGAGACGCTGCCAGGCGTAGGAGGCTTTATCGGCACAGAGATGGGCGGTTTGGGCGAGGCCTGATTTGCCCATGAGCGAGAGGTACATCACTGCGCGGAGGGCGCAGAGGGATTCATTTGAGCATATATTGGAGGTGGCTTTTTCGCGGCGGATGTGCTGCTCGCGGGCCTGGAGGGTTAGGACGAAGCCGCGGCGGTTTTGGGTATCTTTTGTTATGCCGACGATGCGGCCGGGCATTTTGCGGACGTATTCCATGCGGGTGGACATGAAACCGAGATAGGGGCCGCCGAATGAGAGGGGCAGGCCGAGGCTCTGGCCTTCGCCGGTGACGATGTCTGCGCCCATTGAGCCGGGGGTTTTTAAGATTCCCAGCGAGATGGGGTAGCATGAGACGATGAGCAGGGCGCCTTTTGCGTGGACGGCGGCTGCGAGGTCGGTGAAATCATCGATGCAGCCGAAGAAGTTTGGGTTCTGCACGATTACGGCGGCGGTGTTGTTGTCGAGGTGGTCGAATATCGCTTTGCGGTTGGCCAGGCCCTGGTCGGGGCCGGTTTCCTCAAGGTGTATGTGCAGGTTGCGGGTATAGGATTTTATCATGACGCGGTAAATGGGGTTGACGGAGTCGTCGATGATTATCTTTTCGCGGTCGGTGATGCGGATGGCCATGGTCATGGCTTCGTAGAGTGCGGTGCCGCCATCGTAGAGGCTGGCGTTTGCGGCTTCCATGTCTGTGAGGCGACAGATCGCGGACTGGTATTCGTAGATGGCTTGGAGGGTGCCTTGCGATATTTCGGGCTGATAGGGGGTGTAGGAGGTGTAAAATTCGCTGCGGCCCGCCAGTGCGGAGACGGCTGCGGGGATGAAGTGGTCGTAAAAGCCGCCGCCGAGGAAATTGGTAAGGTGCGTGGAGTTTTTGGATGCGAGGTCGGCGAGGAGTTCGTCGGTCTGGAGTTCGCCGATGCCTTTTGGAATATTGAGCGATTTTACAGCGAGTTCCTGCGGGATATCGGCGAAGAGGTCATCGAGGCTTAGGCCGATGTCCCTGAGCATCTCTTTACGCTGGTCGGGTGTGTTTGCGATGAAAGGCATTTTAATAGTTCCGTGTTGCGGGTTACGAGTTACGAGTTGCGGGTTACGGGTTACTTTCGAGAAACTGCTGGTACTGGGCGGGAGTTAGCAAATTTTTTGACGGGTCTTTGTCGGTGAGTTTGACTCGGCAGAGCCAGCCGGCGCCGTAACAATCTTTGTTGATGAGGTCGGGCTGAACGGTCAGGACTTTGTTTATTTCGGTTACGGAGCCTGCGACGGGGGAGTAGATGTCGCTTGCGGCTTTTGAGCTTTCGACGGAGCCGAGGAAACCGTGGACAGCGAGGGACTGGCTGACCTTTGGCAGTTCGATGAATGTTATGTCGCCGAGGGCTTCCTGAGCGTGGTCGGTGATGCCGACGGTGGCGGTGTCGCCATCTATGCGTGCCCATTCATGATCACGAGTGTAGAGCAGGTTTTCGGGAACCATAAGTTTTCTCCGGTTCAAAGTTCTAAGTTCAAAGTTATATTTTTCAAAATTTTGCGAATCTTGGGAGTACGAGGCCTTTTAAATCGGGCTCTAGTTTCGTGCCTTGCTCGGGTTTGGGGAGGCGGCCGAGCTGGGTCTGGGCGGCGTTTCGTGAAGCATAATAAAGAGCAATTGGCTGGTCAACTTCTATTTTGCCGCGGAGGACGAGGGCGAGGGCAATCTGAGTGTCCTGTATTCCGGCGGAGCTTGTAACGTGACCGATGCAGGTATTAAAATTGTCGAGTACCGCATCGCCGGGTCGGATGGGCCTGATGCCCTTTTCGCCGGGGAAGGAGAGGCGTACTATCTGCGAGCGGAATGAGGATGCGTGCGCGGTGATGGCGGTTTTGCCGATGAATTCTGATTTATTGAGTTTGACGGCCCATGGATAACCGGCCTGGTAGGGGGAGATGAGGTCGGGGCCGTCGAGTTCATGGCCATAGAGCGGCAGGCCGGCCTCGATGCGGAGGGAGTCGCGGGCGCCAAGGCCACAGGGGATTACTTTGAGGTCGCGGCAGAGGTCAAGTATAGCGTCCCAGAGCCATGTGGCTTTTGAGGGATCTATGAAAAGTTCGAATGCGATCTTTTCGCCGGTGTAGCCGGTGCGGGCGATAATCAGGTCGAGTTGGGGTGAATCGACGTGGAGGAGTTCAAACGGTTTTAAGGATTCCAGTCGAAGGTGATATTCGCTGGGTATGATGCGAAAGAGAGCAAAAAGCGAGGCGGGGCCTTGGAGGGCGAGATCGACTCTGCCTGGCGATTCGTGGCGAATGTCGAGTACGGTGACGGAGCTTGGGGCGAAGAGATCGGTTCGGGTATTTAGTATGTGGGAGGACCAAGCCTTGATCTTTTGGGTGTTTGCGGCGTTGACGACTACCATGTAGCGGCTGGGGTCGAGGCAATATACTATAATATCATCGAGAACGTGGCCGTGATCGTCTAGTATGTAACTGTATTGTGCGCGGCCAGGTGTGAGGGCGGCGACGGAGTTGGTTGTCAGGTAGTCGAGAAAGGGCAGGGCTGCGGGGCCGGTGACGCCGAGGACACACATATGGGTGACGTCGAAGAGGCCCGCGGCGGTGCGAACGGCTTTGTGTTCGGCGGCAATTCCAGAATACCACAGGGGCAGGAGATAGCCGGCGAATGGTGCGAGCCTGCTTTTGCCAGCGAGAGCGAGATGGCGGTCATAAAGTACTGTTTTATTAACGGTGTCAGTGGAACTACACTGGATATCGCTCATAAAATCTCTCCAAAAGGCGCAATGACTAAAGAACAGACAAATAAAATATTAATCTTGTTCTCTGTCCATTTACCTGAGAGATTTCATCCCTTCGGTGCTGCCTGAAGCAGACTCTCCAGAGTACCGTCGAGGTGAAATCCTTTTTGCCTGAGAGTTTCGCGAGTTAAGCTTACACCTTCGGCGTCTCATTGAAGAGATCTCTTTTTCACCTGTCACTCGATGGCGGGAAGTATATGTTTGCGCGTTTGCGGCGTCAAGCGATAAATCAAGGTCAGCAATGTTTTTCTAGAGCGTTTTATTTTTTTCTATATCGCTTCTGGCTACTGCAACCTCGCAATCCTGCGTCTGGCTTCGGAAATGCAGAACATTGCCTGCATCGCCATCCTTGTCTTGCGAGGTTTCGCTACGCCATAAGCGACACATAAAAAATTAAAATGCTCTAGTCTTGAGGTTTAGAAGTATCTTATGTATCCTTACGAAGTAATGGACACAAAATTTATAAAAGTTAATCCAGGTAAACCTGATCTTGACGTGATGCGCGAGGCGGCGCGTCTGGTTGATGAGGGGGGGCTGGTTGTATTTCCCACTGAAACGGTGTATGGGGTAGCTTGCAAGGCGAGCGCCGAGGCTATAAACCGGCTAAGTGAGGCTAAGGGAAGGACGCCGGAGAAATATTACACATTGCATATCGGTCAAAAGAGCGATTTGGCGAAATATGTGCCCAGTCCGGGCCTGGTGGCGCGGCAACTTGTGAAAAAGGCTTGGCCGGGGCCGCTAACGATAGTTTTTGAATTGAGCGAAGAGGATATTGAGATCGCAAGGGGCAAGGTTGGCAATGAGCTGTTTGGGCTGTTGTACCACGACAACACGATAGGGATACGCTGCCCGGACAATGTAATAGCGTCATTGCTGCTGACGCACAGCGACAGCGCGGTTGTCGCGCCAAGCGCGAACCTTACGGGTCAATCGCCTGCTACCAGCGGGGAGCAGGCTTACGAGGCTCTCAAGGGCAGGGTGGATATGGTGCTTGACGGGGGGCAATGCCAGTATCAGAAGAGTTCGACGGTTGTGAAAGTGGACTCGGCGGGCATGCAATTTCTGCGGGCGGGTGTTTATGAGCAGCGGGATGTTGAGGCGATGGCGCAGGTTCACATTCTTTTTGTGTGCACCGGGAATACTTGCAGAAGTCCAATGGCGGTAGGGATTTGCCGCAAATATTTGGCTCAAAAACTGGATTGCAGCGTTGACCAGTTGGAGAAGATGGGTTATAAAATAAGTTCCGCAGGAACAATGACGATAGCCGGCTGGCCGGGCAGCGCGGAAGCTGTTGAGGTGTGCCGCGTGAAGGGCGTGGATATCAGCGGGCACCGGAGTACGCCGCTTAGCACAAGGCTGATAGAACAAAGCGATATTATATTCGCGATGGCCCAGCAGCATCGTAAGGCGGTGCTTGACATGGTTCCGACGGCGGCTGACAAATGCTTCCTGCTTGACAGCCGCGATATCCCAGACCCCATAGGAGGAACGGAAAGGGATTATTATTATTGTGCTGAACTGATCGAAAAGGCACTTTTGCAGAAGATTAGTGAGTTGGTAAAATGAAAATTGCAATAGCAAGCGATCACCGCGGTTACGATGCCAAAGAACAGGTCAAGGCGCAGATTGCGCAGCTCGGTCACGAATGCGTAGATTTCGGCACTAACAGCAGCAATCCTGTTGATTATCCGGATCTTGCCTATATCGCAGCGAAGGCAGTGAGCCAGGGCGAGGCCGACAGGGCGATATTGATCTGCGGCACGGGTATCGGGATGTGCATAGCGGCAAATAAGATTCGCGGGGTGCGGGCGGCGCTGTGCTATGATGAACTTAATGCCCAGATATCACGGCAGCATAATGATGCCAACGTGCTTTGCGTTTCGGGTGATCTGATCGGCGAGATCATGCTGCGGAAGATAGTGGAGATATGGCTTACGACCGAATTTACTGGCGGAAGGCACCAGAGGCGGGTCAAGAAGATCACCGCGATCGAAGAGGGACAGGATCCGCGGGAGATCAAGAATAATAATCACTAAGAAGACAGAATACGGAAATCAGAAGTCAGAATAAAATACACAAAGGCGCTTGCGGCGCCTTTTTTATTGGGATTCTTAGGCCTTTGCGGGGATCAGGGTTGAGGCTGCGGGGGCTGGGGTGATGGCCTTTATGTTAGATCTTTGGGGCTGGGGACTGGGTGGAGTTTTTTTTTCCATATCAGAGCCGATGGCGCGGATCTTTTGATAACGTTTTTCGACGAGAGCATCTATCGAGAGGCGGCCGAGTTCGCGGAGGCTCTTTTTAACGTACTGTTCGACGTTGAAGACGGTGTCGTGGATGTTTCGGTGCGCTCCGCCGAGTGGTTCGCGGATGATATCGTCGATGAGGCCGAGCCTGAATAGGTCTTTGCTTGTGAGTTTGAGGGCTTCTGCGGCGGCGGGGGCCTGTGTGCCGTCTCGCCAGAGAATCGCGGCGCAGCCTTCGGGGGAGATAACGGAATAATAGGCGAATTCGAGCATTGAGAGTTTGTCGCCGACGCCGATGCCGAGTGCTCCGCCTGAGCCGCCTTCACCGATGACGATGCAGATGACAGGCACGCGTAAACGCGACATTTCCATGAGGTTTACGGCGATTGCCTGGGCCTGGCCGCGTTCTTCGGCTCCGATGCCGGGATAGGCACCGGGGGTATCGATAAGCGTTACAACCGGGATATTGAATTTTTCGGCGAGTTTCATTTTGGCCAGGGCTTTGCGATAGCCTTCGGGGTTTGCGCAGCCGAAATTGCAGGTGATCTTTTCCTTGGTGTCGCGGCCTTTGTTGTGGCCAATGACCATGACCTTTTCACGTCCGATCTGGCCGAAGCCGCATATCATTGCGCGGTCGTCGCCGAAGGTGCGGTCGCCGTGGAGTTCCTTGAAATCCTTTACCATATTAGTGAGGTAATCGCCAAGGAGGGGTCTTTTGGGGTGGCGCGCGACCTGGACGGTTTGCCAGGGGGAAAGGTTTGCGTATATCTGCTTTAGTTGGGCTACCTGATCTTGCTGGAGTTTTCGGATCTCGGCGGAATAGTCGATGCCCTTTGATTTCGCCAGTGACTCGAGTTCGAGTATCTGAGTGTCAATCTGTGCTATATTTTGCTCGAAATTCAGGTAATCATTGCCTGGAATTTTGGCCATTTGTATTAATCCTGTCAAAAACCGCAAAAAAAATCCCGCCCGCGTGGGGCCGGGAGATCAAAAGATTCCAAATTACGGGCCGCCTCCGTGGGCCAAAATAATTTAAGAGTTAAGAATATATCATTTTGATGGGATAAATTAAAGAAAAAAATTGACAGTGGGGCGGTTGGGCTTTACTTTTTAGCGGATTATCGTATCGGGACAAAATGTTGTAAGGCTTTGATCTTGAAAGAATTACGTCAAATTACCATAATTGGCCTTGGGCTTTTGGGGGCATCTTTAGCCCTTGCGGTGAGGCGTTCGATGGGTGGGGTGAGGGTAGTTGGATGGGGACACAGGCGTCAGACGAGGGAAAAGGCGAGGGAACAGGGGCTTTGCGATGATATTTTTGAGGATATAGGCCAGAGCGTGGAGGGGGCTGATCTTGTAATTCTTGCAAGTCCGATAGGGACTTTTGAGGAAATATTTAAAAAAATAGGGGGGTATCTGGGGGGTGAGACGGTAGTAACAGATGTAGGTTCGACCAAGGTTTTGCCCCATAAGTGGGCCAAGAAACTGCCCAGGACGGCGCATTACATAGGTTCGCATCCGATAGCGGGTTCAGAGCAGCGTGGGCTGGAGTTTGCCAGGGATGATCTGTTTGAAAAGGCAAATTGCATTTTGACTTACGGCAAAAAAGTAGATGCTGCGGCACTTAAATTGTTGCGGCAATTCTGGCGGGAGCTGGGATGCGATGTTTACGAGATGGGGCCGGCGAGGCATGACAGGCTGCTGGCGAATGTGAGTCATTTGCCGCATGTGGCGGCGGCGGCACTTGTCAATGCAAGTGCGGATGAAGATTTGAAGATGGCCGGCAAGGGTTTTATGGATACATCGCGGATAGCATCGGGGCCGGCGAATATCTGGACGGATATTGTGACGACCAACCCAGAGAATATCTGCGGGGGGATCGACAGGCTTGTGGGGGAGCTAAATAAAATTAAGGCGGCGATCCTGAAGAAGGATGCCAAACGTATAGGTAGTCTGCTTGAAAAGGCAAGGGCTAAGCGTTCTAAGATGATCGAGTTTAAGCTCAAGAAGAAGGAAATTTTGTCGTGAATACATGGCGTTTTGAGGTTGTTAATAAGGCGGGATTCGCGGACGTGCACGGTCGCGCGGTGCTGGAAGATATACGGGAGCTTGGTATCGGCGGGGCCGAGGCGGTGGTGTCGGCGAGGGTATTCCTGATCGAAGGGGACTTTGACGAGGCTTTTGCGCGTCGGATAGGGGCGGAATTGCTGGCTGATCCGGTTTGCGAGGATTTTATAATCGGCAGGAGCGAGGCGCCGGCTGGGGCGAGCGTGGTGGAGGTGCACCTTAAAAGCGGCGTGACTGATCCGGTCGCGGAATCGGTGATGGCGGCGATAGGCGATATGGGAACGCCGGCGGAGCATGTGCGGACGGCGAGGAAATATTTTCTGCTTGGCTCAATGAGTAACGAGCAGGTTGAGACGATAGCGAAGAAGCTGCTTGCCAATGACTGCATCGAGGATGTGGTGTACGGCAGCGAGGGTGAACCGCCGAGCCCGCATATACAGCCTTATGAATTGCAGCTTAAGATGCTGGAAATACGCGAGCTTAGTGATGAGCAGCTTGTTGAACTTAGCAAGAGCAGGGATCTGTTTCTGGATGTCACGGAGATGCGGCAGATACAGCAGTATTACCGCAATATCGGCAGAGAGCCAAGTGA
>MHYB01000057.1:2107-16840 GCA_001824635.1 Planctomycetes bacterium GWF2_50_10 | reverse complement strand
TGCATCGCACAGACGTGGAGCGAGCACTGCGTACATAAGACATTGAAGAGCAGCGTTGATATGGATTTTGACGGCAAGGCAATCCATTTCGACAACTTGCTCAAGGATACGATATTTAAAGCTACCAAGGACCTTAACAAGGACTGGTGCATTTCGGTCTTTGCCGATAACGCCGGCGTGGTGAAGTTCGACGACGAGGATGCGGTGTGTTTCAAAGTAGAGACGCACAATCATCCATCGGCGCTGGATCCATACGGCGGGGCGGCAACGGGCATAGGCGGGGTTATACGCGACCCCATGGGTACGGGGCTTGGCGCAAAGCCGGTGGCGAATACGGATATATTCTGCTTCGGGCTGCCTGACAAGAAAATGGATGAGGTGCCAAAGGGCGTGCTGCATCCAAGAAGAATAATGAAGGGTGTTGTCGCAGGCGTGCGCGACTACGGCAACAGAATGGGTATACCCACGGTTAACGGGGCGATCTATTTCGATGATCGGTATATCGCCAATCCGCTGGTGTTCTGTGGGAACGTGGGACTGATACCGAACGATAAGTGCTTTAAAGAGACTCATCCGGGCAATTATATTGTTGTTGTGGGCGGCAGAACGGGTCGCGACGGCATACACGGCGCGACG
The DNA here is from genome assembly GCA_001824635.1 of Planctomycetes bacterium GWF2_50_10. GTDB lineage: Bacteria > Planctomycetota > Phycisphaerae > Sedimentisphaerales > GWF2-50-10 > GWF2-50-10. The sequence goes on along the minus strand of MHYB01000057.1, from coordinate 16,204 downwards.
TTCTCAAGCGGCGAGATGACGCACGAGCATGAGACGATATTCTCGCACGCGGTGCAGATAGGCAACGCGATAACGGAAAAGAAGACGCTCGATACGCTCTTGCAGGCGCGTGATAAGGGGCTTTATGACGCGATAACGGATTGCGGAGCGGGCGGGCTTTCAAGTGCTGTCGGCGAAATGGGTGAGAAGACCGGGGCGGCGGTTGACCTGGATAAAATACCGCTGAAGTACGCTGGTTTGAGCTATACGGAGATATGGATCAGCGAGGCGCAGGAGCGGATGGTTATATCGGTGCGGCCGGATAATCTTGAAGCGGTGATGAAGATATTCGCATCGGAAAACGTCGAGGCGACGGTAATAGGGACGTTTACGGATGACCATAAGCTCACGCTCAAATATAAGGGCGTGCAGGTTGGGCAGCTTGATATGGAATTCCTGCATGACGGGCTGCCGAAGTATTCGCGAAAGGCGGTTTATAAGACGCCGACGTTGAGCGAGCCGGTGATAAAAGAAAAAGATAATTACAACGACGAACTGCTTGGGATACTTTCATCCTATAACGTGGCGTCGAAGGAATGGGTTATAAGGCAGTACGATCACGAGGTGCAGGGCGGATCTGTTATCAAGCCTTTGTGCGGAGTGACTAACGACGGGCCATCGGATGCTGCGGTTATTAAGCCGAAGTATAATTCCAATCGCGGCGTTGCGATAAGCTGCGGGATGAATCCGCTGTATGGCGATATAGATCCGTACTGGATGGCGCTGGCGGGGATCGACGAGGCGATACGAAATATTATCTGTGTCGGAGGCCGCGCGGACAGGATCTCTGTGCTGGATAATTTCTGCTGGGGCAAGTGCACAAGGCCGGAGACGCTTGGTTCGCTGGTGCGTGCGGCGCAGGCTTGTCAGGATGGGGCGATGGGTTACGATGCGCCGTTCATTTCGGGCAAGGATTCGCTTAATAATGAATTCGTGTGCGAGGACGGGACGGTTATCGCGATACCGGCGACGCTGCTGATAAGCGCGATGGCGATAGTGGATGATGTTTCAAAGTGCGTCACGATGGATGCCAAGAAGAAGGGCAATTACCTTTTTGTGATCGGTAGGACGGCTAACGAGCTGGGCGGGTCGCATTATTACAAGCTCAACGGAAAGATCGGGGCAAATGTGCCTAAGGTTGATATCGCGATGGCTGCGAAGACAGCGAGGCAGGTGGCTAAGGCTATTGAGGCTGGGTTTGTGAGCAGCTGTCATGACTGTTCGGAGGGCGGGCTTGCGGTGGCTCTTGCGGAGATGGCGTTTGCGGGCGGGCTTGGTATTGATGCTGATCTTGGCGGGTTGGCGGTAACGGCGGATTGCGGCAGGAGTGATGCGCAATTGTTCAGCGAGTCGCAGTCGCGGTATATCGTGGAAGTGTCGCCGGAGAAGTTCGGGGCATTTGCGAGCATGATGGTGGATGTGCCTTTCGGGCAAGTTGGGTTCGTGACCGAGAGCGGCAAGGTGAATATAAAGGACAGGGCTGGGAAGATGGTCGTAAGTGCGTCGATAGAGGAACTTAAATCGGCGTGGATCAAGCCTTTGAAATGGTAATAGACAAAAAAACTAAGCACTAAGCTCGAAATCCGAAACAAATTCTAAAAGAAGAAAATACAAAATACGAAACTAAGAAGAAGACAGGGTTCTAAGTTTTAGGCGATGTATAGAAAGAGAATATGGCAGAGGTAAAGGCGATAGTATTGAGGGCGGCTGGGATTAATTGCGATCTTGAGACGGAGCATGCGCTTGAACTGGCGGGGGCAAGTGCTGAGCGGATACATATTAACCGTGTTATCGAGTCGCCTGGCGTGCTCGATGGATTCCAGATAATGGTCGTGCCGGGCGGATTCAGCTATGGTGATGATGTGGCGGCGGGGAAGATACTGGCTAACCAGATCAAGCATCATCTTTATGATGCGGCTCGGAAGTTCATTGATTCCGGCAAGCTTGTGCTGGGGATATGCAACGGGTTCCAGGTGCTGGTAAAGGCGGGATTGCTGCCGGGCAGGATCGATGGGGAAGCGATGACGGAGCAGAGCGTTACGATAACATATAATGACAGCGGCAAATTTGAAGACAGATGGGTTTATCTTGAGGCGGTGAGTTCGCGGTGCATATTCCTGGAACAGGGGCGGCGGATATGTCTGCCTATTGCGCATGGCGAGGGTAAGGTTGTGTTCAAGGATGAAGCGACGCGGGCGAAGATCAATTCCGAAGGGTTTGCGGCGTTGAGGTATGTTGATAAGGACGGCAACGCGGGGACGTTCCCGGTCAATCCCAACGGCTCAACGGATGCGATAGCGGGGCTGACGGATGCGACGGGAAGGGTTCTTGGGCTTATGCCGCACCCAGAGCGGTTTGTGCGGGTAACGCAGCATCCGCATTGGACGAGAATAAAAGATACCTGCACGGCGGATGGGATTGGGATTTTTGAGAACGCGGTGAAATATGTCAGGGGAAATTTGTAAAACTAGCGTTCAGGGTTGAGGGATAGCAAATCAGCATGGGCAAGAGTACTTGCCCATCCTACGGGACTGTAATAGAAGCACGAATTCCGAAATCCGAAATAAATTCCAAAATACAAATACCAAATCTCAAACAAATTCAAAACGAAGAAATTAAAAAGGGCGGATCGAAATCCGCCCTTGTGTTTTAAATGATCAGGTCGCGACGAAGGATCAATAGTACTTTTCTTCTTCGGCGTCATCCTCGTCGGGTTCGAGGGCATCGAGGCTTTCGTGCTTGGGACCTTCGAATTCTTCTTCTTCCTCATCTTCTTCGGCCGCTTCTTCGTCCTCGGCTTCCTCTTCTACTTCTTCAACCTCTTCTTCTTCGATCTCAACTTCATCCTCTTCTTCGACGTGGCGTTTTTTGCGTTTCTTTTTCTTTTTGGAGGTGTCTTCATCCTCATCGAACTGAGGTTCTTCCACAAGTCCCTTTTCGATAAGCGTCTGGTAGGCTACGGAGTAGCGTGCCCAGGGATTTGCCTCAAGGCGTGCTTTTGGAATCGCTTCGCCAGTGCCTTCGCATATGCCGTAAGTTCCGTCATCGATGCGTATGAGGGCGTCGTTGATCTCGCGGAGTATCTTACGTTCGCCATCGAGGAGGCCAAGGGCGAATTCCTGCTCGTAATTGTCGGTTCCGATGTCTGCCATGTGAATCGGCATTGAGGAGAGGTCTCCGGCGGCATCGAGACGGGATTTTTTGAGAGCTTCAGATTCCATTGAGCTTACATTGCCGATGATCTCGGCACGTTTTTCAAGGAGAAGCTGCCTAAAATACGCCAACTCGGCAGCTGTAAGCTGGGTCTGCTGTTGTTTCTTTTCAGGTTCAGATTTCTTCGGTTGTTTCTTTGGTTCTCTAGCCATTACTATTCTTCCTTTTCGGAACTACTTTGGTGCCCCATTCAAAGCTGTAAGCCCGTTCTAAGAGCCGAAAGTATATTAAGGGCGGGGGCAATATGCAAGTCAAAATGAATTTTAATTGTAAGTTCTTTTAATATCATAATTTAAAACTCATTTCGTGAATATGTCGCAGTCCTGAATTTATGTATTAAACAATATATTTCGACCAGAAAGCCCAGTCTCTTTAGAAGAGGTGCTCGCTTTCGGGGCATGATCGTATATAGTCCCTGACCTGGTCGATATCGGCGATAGCGACGGCAACGGTGTTATCAGCGGCACCGTAATAAAGATAAAGCTGGTTTGTATCCTCGTGGACGACTGCCCCGGTTGGGAAAACGACATCGCCGACATCTCCGACGCGTTCGTAGTAGGCCTGTGGGCCTAAGACCCATTCGGCACTTCTTCGGAGGACTCGCCAGGGTTCTTCGAGGTCCAAAAGTGCCAGGCCTGCGCGGTAGATGGCGCCGGCGGTTGTGCTCCTGACGCCATGATAGACGATTAGCCAGCCTTCGGGGATCTCTATCGGCTGGCAGGCGAGGCCGACGCGGGGGGTATCCCACCAGGCGCTGCGGGTTCTAATAAGCGGGCGGTGGTCGCCCCAGTGCTTGAGGTCGGGCGATAGACTCATCCAGATGTGGGCTTCGCCGCCGACAATGGGGCGGTGAATGAGGGCGAAACGGCCGTTAAAACGGCGGGGCAGGAGGCAAGCGTCTTTGTCTTCGGGCGGGATCATCGCGCCGAGGCGGGCGAAGGTCTGGAAATTTTTTGTGATGGCAAGTGATACGACCGGGCCGCCTTCGCTATAGGAGACATAGGTGATGGCATAGGTTTTTTGCTCTTCGAGCCAGACGATGCGGGCATCTTCGAGGCCCCAGCGTTCTTCGACGGTGGAGTGGTTGGCTTCGAGGGTGGGCTTTTTGTCAACGTTCCAATCGGTTAGTCCGTCGGCGCTACGGGCGGCGGTGAGGTGGGAAAAACCTCGCATATCCTCAACGCGGCACAGCAGGAGGGTAGAGCCGTCGAGGGAGCAGGAGGCAGGATTAAAGACGGCGTTAACAGGATATGGCCAGTCCTCGGCGGTGAGGATAGGGTTTCCTTCGTATCGCCGAAATAGGCGCATAGCTGTTTCGCTGGTTGCTTCCTTTGACATAATCCCCCCGGAGTATATCTATTTACAAGAGCTTTATTGCAAGTGCTTATTATAAATTAAAAGACATAAAGCAAACATCAAAAATAAAAAAAGAAGGCAGAATACAGAACACAGAAGGCAGAAGTTTTCTTCTCCTGACTCCTGTATTCTAAATTCTGTATTCTCTTCAGGATGCTTTGAGGAGCTGGGTCTGATAGAGGCTTTGGTAGAGGGGGCAGCATTTGATTAGTTCGTCGTGTTTGCCCTTTGCGATGATCTTTCCATCCTGGACGACTACGATCATGTCGGCATTGACGACGGTGCTGAATCGATGGGCGATTATGAACGCGGTTCGGTTCTGCATGAACTCATCCAGTGCGCGGTTGATCTTTGCTTCGCTATCGGCATCGATCTGGCTCATTGCTTCATCAAAGATCATTATGGGCGGGTTCTTGAGGATCGCGCGAGCGATGACGATTCGCTGGAGTTGGCCGCCGGAAAGACCTGCGCCCTGTTCGCCGATCATTGTGTTATATCCTAGTGGGAGCGGCTCGATGAATTCATGGGCGTAGGATCGTTTCGCGGCCTGGATGATCTCGTCCATTGCGGCATCGGGTTTTCCATAGGCGATGTTCGCGGCGATGGTGTCGTTGAAAGTGAGGACGTTCTGGGTGACCATGCCCATCTGGTCGCGGAGGCTGTCTAGAGAGACTTCGGCGATGTTCTTGCCGTCGAGGAAGATAGCTCCTTTATCGGCATCATAGAAACGGGGGATGAGGTTTACAAGGGTCGTTTTGCCTGAGCCATTGGGGCCTACTACGGCGACTCTCTGGCCGGCGGTGACGGAGAGGTTTATACCCTTGAGTACCGGGCGTTCGGTGCCGGGATATGTGAAATGGATATCGCGGAATTCAATTGATTTTTTGAAGGGGGCAATGGCCGCGGGTGCGGGCAATTCCGGCTCACGCGGCTGGTCGGCGATGGCGAATATTCTTTCGGCTGCGGCGTTGGACTGGTTGAGCTTGTTCCAAACGTCGCTGGTGCGGCGGATGGCGTTTGCGGCGGAGCCGAGGAGGATGAGGACGCCGAAGAAGGTGGTGAAGTCGCCGTTAGACAGCGACGACAGTGCCCATCGCGCGCCGAAGTATATGCCGCCTGCAAGTGCGATCATGCCAAGGAATTCCATCATCGGGTCAGTTGCGGCATCGGTTTTTGCAATACGGAGCTGCTGTTTCAGCAGTTTGCGATTTAGATTTTTGAAACGAGAGGCCTCATGGCCCTGGCGGTTATAAATTTTTACTACTTTGAGAGCCACAATGGTTTCTTCGAGCTTGCCGAGAATGAGAGACCAGTTCTTTAGGGCCTTTTTGGTTGCCTTCTTGATCTTGCGACCGAAATTACTGATAGCGATGATGACAAGAGGAGCTGAGCAAAGGAACACCAGCGATACCTTCGGGCTTAAATACAGTGCCCAGCCGAGCATGGCAAATGCGGTAAGAGGTTCGCGGATGGTCTTGGTCAGGACAGTTTTTAGCCCGTTGCCGACGGTGCCGGTGTCCTGAATCAGACGGCTGACGGTGTCTGATGAGCCTTCGCGTGAGAAGAAGCCTACGGGCATAGTGAGTGCATGGGCGAAACCTTCTTCGCGAATCTCGGCGACGGCGGTCTGTACGACTTTATCGCCGGTGTAATCCTGAGCGAATCGGCAGAAGCACCTCAGTGCTGTTACGAATGTGAGCATACAGACAATGAACAGTATGCCGTTCTTTTTATTTTCTATGGTATTTGATTTGGGTATAAGAGCCAGAGCTTTTTGGGCATAAACGCCATACCACGGCTGTAGGGTAGCTGGAAGAGTTGTGAGTTTGTGCGCCGAACTATTTACGCCTGGTCGAACGACTACCGCGTTGACCGGCGTAGTGGAGGGTGCTTTTGCAAAAACAGCCAATATCTCGGTTGCAAGCTGGCTGGATTGGGGCTTGTTTTCTCCGGTCCAGGCGGTTGTTACGAGGTCGCCTGGGATTATGCCTGTTTTAGCGGCGGCACTGTTGGATTTTATGCTCACGATCCGCAGCGCGTAATTTAAATTAGGATCGGCCGAAAGTTCCTGTGTATCGGGAACATAGACCGAAAATCCGTAGCGTTTTTCGGTGATGTTGCGGTCAGCCCAGCCGTGGAGACCTTCCTGACCCATCATTACCTTGAGCAGGGGAATGATCGCTGCGATGGTGGCCGAAAAGAGCAAGGCGTTTATTAGCGCGGAAACGAATATAATTCCCAGCCTGGGCCACTGGGGCCAGACGTGGGGAAGAATTCTACCAAACGATTTAAACATCTAATTGTCTCCAATACCTTTTGAGCAATCCCAGAGAATAGCATAAGAATTGGAAAAAGTAAAAGTGAAATGCTGGGGGAAAACGGCAGAGACTCGCGATTGAAAAACGGGAGACAATGGAGTAATATAAGTGTTTTGGAGGCGACACATTGAAAATAGACAAGTTTGTCATGGGGGCGTACGCGAATAATGTTTTTGTTCTTCGGTCTGATGAACGCAAGAGCAATAAATGCATCGTCATAGATACTGCCTTGGAAAACGCGGATCTGATGGCGTTTTTGACGCAGGAGGAGCTTGAGCCTGTGGCGCTGCTGCTTACGCATGGTCACGCGGACCATCTGGCTGGGGTGCGGGGGTTGAAGACCAAATATCCAGACATGAAGATTTGCATACACGGAGCTGATGCTCACATGCTGACCGATGCGCAGGCGAATCTTTCGGCGGTGGCGGACATGGTAATTACGGCGCCTGAGGCGGATGTGGCGCTGGCGGACGGGGCGATCATAGATTTTGCGGATATAACGCTGGATGTGCTGCATACGCCGGGACATACGCCGGGCGGGGTTTGTTTTTATTCGTCCAGCGCAGGCGTGGTTTTTACGGGGGATACGCTGTTTGCGGGCGGGATAGGGCGGACGGATTTTGAATACGGCAATACGTCCCTACTGCTGGAATCTATAGGCAAGCAGCTTTTAAAACTGCCCGAGGCGACACGGATATACCCGGGACACGGGCCTGAAACGACGCTGCGGAATGAGAAGAAGTACAACCGGTTTATAAGCAGAGAACAGTAGAAGAAAATTCCCAGCACCAAATACCAAATCACAAACAAGTCCAAAAAAACAAAACTCCAAATTCAAAGCAGGAAACGACAGAAGGCTTTTCTTGACAGAGGAGGTGGCTTTTGGGTATTCTATTGTGTTTTAAAGGCTAATTGACTGGATTTTTTGATGGCGAAGATTGTTTTACCTGACGGCAAAGTCATAGAGGCACAGGACGGGATAACAGCGGGGGAAGTTGCACTTAAGATAGGCGCAGGGCTTGCCAAGGCGGCGGTCGCTGCGAAAATAGGCGGCAAACTGATTGATCTGGATACGCCGATTGCGGGCGAAGTCAAGCTGGCGATAATCACACTTAAAGATAAAGAAGGCATGGAGATACTGCGTCACAGCAGTGCCCATGTAATGGCGGAAGCGATAAAAGCCTTGTGGCCGGAGGCTAAGCTGGTATATGGGCCGACGGTGCAGGATGGCTATTATTACGATATAGACCTGGATACGCCGATCAAGCCCGACGATTTTGCCAGGATTGAAGGCAAGATGGCTGAGATCGCTAAGGCTGATAAGCCCATCAAACGAATCGAGATGAGCAGGGCCGATGCTCTAAAGAGGGTCGAAGGCGACAGGTATAAAACCGATAACGTCAATAGGGCACTTGGCGATGTTATGAGTTTTTACACTCACGGCGACGGGTTTGAGGACCTTTGCCGTGGGCCGCACGTTTCCAGCACGGGCAAGATCGGGGCATTCAAGATAATGTCTGTGGCGGGGGCGTACTGGCATGGTGACGCAAAAGAAAAAATGCTCCAGCGCGTTTACGGGACGGCTTGGCCAACGCAGAAGGATTTAGATTCATACCTTAATATGCTGGAAGAGGCCAAAAAGCGGGATCACCGGATATTGGGCAAGCAGCTTGATTTGTTCAGCTTTCACGAGGAAGGGCCGGGTTTTGCGTTCTTCCATCCAAAAGGTATGGTTATCTGGAACAGCGTAATTGATTTCTGGCGGAAGGTGCATCGCAAGTACGGCTACCAGGAGATCAAGACGCCGATAATGCTCAATGAGAGCCTGTGGCACAAGAGCGGGCACTGGGATAATTATAAAGAAAACATGTATTTTACGACGGTGGATGAGATCACATACGCCGTTAAGCCGATGAACTGTCCCGGCGGGCTGCTGGTTTACAAGTCCCGGCCGCATTCATATAAGGAATTCCCGATGCGGGTGGCGGAGCTTGGGCTTGTGCACAGGTACGAGGCCAGCGGAGTTATGCATGGCCTGGTGCGGGTAAGGCAGTTTACCCAGGACGACGCACATATCTTCTGCACCCCGCAGCAGATAGAGGCGGAGGTGGTGGGGGTTATCAACCTGGTTTTTGAGATTTATAAGGCATTCGGGTTTGGCGATTTCACGATCGAAGTTTCCACAAAGCCTGAAAAGCATATCGGTTCCGATGAGATATGGGATATTGCTACCAATGCTCTTAAGGGAGCTTTGGAGCACAAGGGTCTGCAATATAAGATCAATGAAGGCGATGGGGCGTTTTATGGGCCGAAAATCGACTTCCACATCCGCGACTGCCTCAACAGGCCCTGGCAGCTTGGTACGATACAGCTTGATTTTTCAATGCCGCAAAGATTTGAGTTGACTTATACCGATAAAGATAATACTGAAAAGACTCCTGTAATGCTGCACAGGGCGATCTTAGGGTCGCTGGAGCGGTTCATCGGTATCCTGATCGAGCATTTTGGCGGAAATATGCCGCTTTGGCTTGCTCCTGAGCAGATGCGGGTGATGACGATAAGCGAAAAGACCAATGAGTATGCCAACGGGCTGTATAAAAAGTTGTTTGATGCGGGCATGCGGGTCGGTATAGATTTGACAGATGAGAAGGTTAACGGCAAAATAGTTCGTGCCCATGCGGACAGGCTGCCGTATATGGTTGTTGTGGGGCCCAAAGAGGCCGAAACAAACAGCGTGAACGTGCGTATCCGCGGATTGAACCAGAGCAAGACCCTGGGCGTGGATGAGTTTGTAGCAATAGTGAAAAGTAAAGTTGAGAACCAGGATTTGGGCCTGGAATTATAATTTTCGATTAAATTCGAAAGGAGAAGCCAATCAGTAAACAGGGATTAAGGATCAACGAAAAGATCCGGGTAAGCCATGTAAGGCTTATTGATGAAGGTAACAATCAGTTAGGGGTGGTAACGATAGATGAAGGGCTGGCAAGGGCACGCGAGACGGGGCTTGACCTCGTTGAGGTGTCGCCAAACAGCGAGCCGCCGGTTTGCCGGGTGATGGATTACGGCAAGTGGCTTTACGAGCAAAAGCGTAAAGACAAGCTCGCGGCCAAGAAGCAGCATGTGGTGACGCTTAAGGAAATACGCCTGCGGCCCGAGATCGACAAGCACGATCAGGAAATCAAGATAAATCACGCCAGGGAGTTCCTTGTAAAAGGCAATAAAGTACAGTTTACGATGATGTTCCGCGGCCGGGAAATGCAGCACGCAGATCAGGGCTACGCCTTGATCAAGGAAATAGTCACTATTTTGGAACCAGTGTCAAAGGTTGAGAGAAACCCGCTGATGCTGGGCAAACGAATAACGCTGGTGCTTGGGCCTAAGGGATAAACATTGATAATTGATTAGTGATTATTGATTATTTTAAGGCGGTCGCTTCGGCCGCCTTTTTTATGCGCACCTTTAAGATTAGTGGAAGAGGAGCAGATCGATCGGGGTTTCCAGACAAGGTTGTTAAAGCAACTATAGTACGAATTTATCACTCAGGTTTAGGAACCTCGAAATGCGCTCCAGGCTGAGAAGTGAACGCGAATTTCAGATCATCTGCCTCCTGCCAATCCTTACCTTTGCGATGTTGAACATTTCCTAAAATTGTGGCCTCATAGCACATAGGGCAAAATCGCTGATCTACGTCAATGATCATATCACCTTTACTATCCTGGTGAATTATTGCTAATTCATTCAAATTTTGCATAAGGTCAGTGTATGACCCGTGTACAATTCGCTCCCGAATTCCAGTGAATATTTGGTCTGCCAATAATTGTTCATATTTAAACTGGATACTAAATGCTTGCTCACGTTTTTTATATTTTTGGCAGGGAAGGCAGAATGGGTATTTACCTTTACAAACCAACACGACACCAACTGTTCCCAATGCAGCCCCCATGAGATCGGCGATATAGGATATTGTTGAGCCTAGGGCCCCGATCTCCATTATATTCGTTCCATGTCTGGTCTCAACCGATGATGAGCCATTGTTCATTTTTATATATTCCCAAAATGAAATTAAATCGCGAAGCTTATGCTCGCCATCGTCGATACCCTCAACATTGGAAAGATTAATTCTTGCAGAATTATATATTCCGTAATCAACAGCTAAATATCCCAATAAAGTTGCACAAGCCAGGTAAACTATTAACAATTTAGTGGCGAATTGATTGGTTAAAAAGCAGTACCCAAATTGTATTCCTCCCACAACGATGCCAAAAAGGACACCGCTGATTGGGATCACATACCATAAATTCCAGTGCAGATGTGAGTTCAACCCCGGAATGCTGCCAAGCCCGAATCCAAATACTATAGCCAATAAAGCTGCTGGAAAAGCACTTTTAAACATGGATATCTCCTTACCAAATTTCATAAGTATAATATAGTGGGTCTTAAATTCTATCAAGATATAAAATAAATGAAGTTTGTAAGAAATATTTCTTCCTGGCTAACTGCGCAATCTAAATTTTTAAGTGATGAAAATAGGAGTGAGCACAAGAAGCCTGGCGATGATGTTCGAGGGAGTGGCTTTTTCCGGTCTCTAGGCGGCGATTATTGTGCCTGCATCTTTTCTATGCCGTCGAGGCACAGGGCGGACCATGTTTCCATTGTTTCTCGCATTTCCCGCAGTTTGGGGATGGGGATGAATTCGAGCTGGGTTATCATCTGCTCACGGCGGGTGACGGCGGGGGCATCCAGGTTCCAGAGGTGGACGATGCCGAGATGTACTTTGCCGACTTCGTTTGTATCATCATTCAGCAGCGCGACGACTCGGTCGGTGTAGTTGGCCTGGACGTCGACTTCTTCTTTTATCTCACGTTCGACCGCGGCCAGGTAGGTGGCGTATGGTTCGCCGAAGAGAGGGGCATCGTCGGCGGGGTTGATGTGGCCGCCTATGCCTATGGATCGTTTTGAGACGAGGCGGGTTTCGCCGGCGCGTTTGCCGCGGACGTAGCTCAGGACTGAGCCGTTGTGGGTCATCAGGACGTAAGGGATTAGCTGCTTGTAGGTTGGGTCATTTTCGGCCTGCGAGCGGGGCATGAAGCGCAGGGCGGATTTTACGAAGAGCGTGTCTATATAGCGTTTGACATCGAACTGGAGGCCATGGAAAAGGCCCTGGGTTTCAACGAGCTTGGTTTCAACGACTAATACCTGTTCTTCTGCCATATAAAATCTTTCAAAATTAAAACGGGGGTGGATTATACAGGCGCAAGTTGCGGCTGTATAATGAATTTTGTACGACGGCATTTACCAACTGCAGGGGGTAATCAACGAATTGCACATGGCCCAGTTGGCCGAAAGCAGGGCGAAATCCTTGAAATTCACCCGGCAATCGAAATTTATGTCGCCTTTGGGGAACTGTGCGCATGCGGGGCCGGGGGTTATGATGGTGGCTGATTGTATTATAATATTGTCATTTGGAACATCGTCTGTGGTTGGGTATGCAGCAATTAGATCGACAACTCCCATGCCGGCGACCACGGTTCCAAAAACACAGTAGCCGACCTGGGTAAATTTATGCTGATATAAATAATTGCCATTTGGGTTATAGACCCAAACGTTATCGAGCGTGCCATAATTGAAACCATCATTATTTTGGACATTGAAATAAAATTGCGAAGTTGCGGAATCAGCTGCTTCTGTTCTGGCCATTGCGATAGTTCCGCGAGTATTCGAGAGTCTGTTTGAACTCTCATTTAGAATTGGAGGGAGTAGGCCGGCTGTTTTTTGAATAAAGTTTGTATCAAAGCCGCCGCCTTGGACAATATAGAATCCTGAGTTAACAACGCGGTGGAAGATGAGATTATTGTAGAAGCCTGCTTTGACATAGCTGACGAAGTTTGCGACGGTGACGGGGGTTTTGTCGGGGTAGAGTTCGATATCGATAGTTCCAGTTACGGCACCGGTTATCTGGAGACGGACTACGGGGTTTGCGGCGAAGGCGGATGAGGTAGTTAAAACGAGCAATAATAAAGTGAAAAAAGCAGTACGCATTTCTCCAATTCTCCTGAAAAATATATAAAAGATTATACCAGAAAGATGGCTAAAATGCAATTGAAGGGGAACAACAAGGCTCGAAAAAGGAAGGAGGCCCGCGTTTGAGTCGCCCGGCAGATGATATTATACGACGGCGAGTTCGCGTTTTTGCATCCTGGGTACAGGGTGGGGGCCTTCGGTTTCGAGGCGATAGGTGGGAGAGGGAGAAGGCAAAAGGCAAAAGGCAAGAGAGAAGTTGCGTAAGTGCTTGAAGGTGCGCGGAGTGCATATTGCAATGAGTGCAAACATGTTTGCCTCTTTGCTGGTGTCTAATCCTCTTTTCCCTAGTACCTCTAAGTCGGTGGAAAAATTGTTTACTCTTTTTGAGAGATTTAGGACAATTATGGGGGATGGTTTGGCGGGTACGTATCGGGGATTTGAATAGGAGAAACTTCGATGGGTTCTAAGAAAACAACTTCCAGGACGCAAACTAAGTTGAGTGAAATGCCGCTGGCAAAGGCATTTCAACTTATTGAGCCGGGGCCGGTTGTTCTGCTGACGACGGCGGATAAAACAAAAGCAAATATCATGACGATGAGCTGGCACATGGATATGGAATTTACGCCGCAAATAGGGTGTATCGTTAGCTCGTACAATTACAGTTTTGCCGCTCTGCGTAAGACAAAAGAATGTGTCATCGCGATTCCGGCTGTCGATATCATCGGCAAAGTGGTTGATATAGGCAATTGTTCAGGGAAGGAAGTAAATAAGTTCGATGCTTTTGGCCTGACGCCTTTGCCTGCCAAAAAGGTCAAGGCTCCGCTTATAGCAGAGTGTTTGGCAAACCTTGAATGCCGTGTAGTTGATACAGGCTGGGTAAATAAATACAATCTCTTCGTTTTGGAGGTGGTCAAGGCGTGGGTCAAGGCCGTGCCAAAAGAGCGGCGGACGTTCCATGCGAACGGCGATGGAACTTTCGTGGTTGATGGCAGGACTCTTAATCTCAAAAAGAAAATGGTGAAATGGCAGGAGATGTGCGAGGAGTAAGATAGAAGACAGGAAGAGGCAAGAGGCAACAGGCAACAGGCAAGAGGCAGGGGTGCAGGGCGGAATTCGAAAGTGCAAAAGTGCGAGATGAAATTCAAAGTTC
>MHYB01000057.1:0-2038 GCA_001824635.1 Planctomycetes bacterium GWF2_50_10 | reverse complement strand
AAAAATAAGTGACTGTCCCTAGTTTCTCCTTAAGAGATCGCGGAGGTCGCGAGAGAATGAACGTCCAACATTCACGTTCAACTTCCAATGAATGATTCATCGTGGAGGAGCAGTGGACTGTTGGGTTTGGCAGAGTCACAGTTTCGCTATGCCTTTACGAGGTAGGCCGCTGGGCGGCCAGTTGTTCTGTGGATCCCTCGCGTCGCGTCAGCACAGCTGACGACTTTGGCTTCGGGATGACAGAGTCGTTGTATGGGCATGAGGTTAAAAGGCGCGTGGTTTAGTGGAGGATGGAGGGGGTGGGTTGGTGCAGGAGTTTTTTGAGGGTGAGGGCGTTTTCTACGGCGAAGCCGGATTGGTCGTTGTTGAAGTAGGCGTAGGTGGCGCGGGATTGGTGGGACCATTTTTCGATAAGCTCGGCCCAGTGCTGGAGGGATTTTTTGGGGTATTTGCCGGCGTACATGGCTTGGGGGCCGTGGAGGCGGATGTAGATGATGTCGGAGGTGATGATCTGGGGGCTGAGCCAGTCGCCGCGGTCGAAGATGCAAAAGCCGGCTTTGCGTTTTTCGAGGATGGAGTAGACGATGGGGGTAAACCAGCTTGGGTCGCGGAATTCGAAGACGTGGTCGTAGTCGCGGGGCAGGAGCTTTAAAAAGGCGCGGAGGCGGTCGGGGTCGGCGGTGAATTTCGGGGGGAGCTGCCAGAGGATCGGGCCGGCGCGGTCGGCGAAGAGTTCGATACGATCGAAAAATATCTTGATGGAATCGGCGGGGTCGAGAAGTCTCTTGAGGTGCGTGATGTAGCGGCTGCCTTTTATTGCGAAGATGAAGTCATTGCCGACGAGGTCCCTCCAGTGCTCGACGGTTGTGGCGCGGGGGAGCTGGTAGAAGGTGTTATTGAGTTCGACTGTGTCGAAGAAACGGGTGTAGAAGGTGAGGAAGTCTTTGGGTTTGACGCCTTCGGGGTAGAATGGGCCTTGCCAGTGTTCGTAGTGGAAGCCGGAAGTGCCTATGCGGATGTTTGGTTTCATAGTTTTTAGTGATTAGAAATTAGTGATTAGTGCTCGGTCTCGGTGCCAAGCACTAAATCCGAAGCTCGAAGCAAAATTCAAATTACAAGTTTCAAATTACAAACAAATTTGGCCACGGATTTACACGGTTTTTACGGATTAAAAAAACGTAAAGCAGGTTCAAAACTGGTTAATCACTGATTACACTGATTATTATTCTGGACCCCCGCCTGCGGGGGGATGACAAGTCACTAATGCCGCACAAGGGTAAATCCGGTGGGCAACAAATGTTGCCCACCCTACATTTGCATTGGGTGTTATCATCAGTATCGCAGGGTGGCGCATAGGTCGGTTTTGTCGGGCATTTCGGTTTTGTGGAGGCGGAAGACTCGGCCTCGGTTTAGGAACGTCTCGCTTGCGGCTTCGTTGATAATGTCGTCGCCGATGGCCAGCTCATTTTTGGCCTGGATCGTGCCTGCGGTTTTGTTGGGGACGACGGGTATCTGCGTGTTGGTGGCGAGGAAGAGAATATCGATGCGGCCCTGTCGAGCGTACTGGGCGATGGCGGCGGGGTCTGAGGTAGTGTGGCCTGAGCCGACAAACTGTTTATATTTATCTATCGCGTCGAGCTTGGCCTGTGTGAATCTTGGGGCGACTATGAGGCGGGCGCGGTCCAGGAGTTCTTTGGGGCTTAGGCGGTCGGGGTTGGTTTCGATGGATTTCGAACAGAGATTGGAATATGTGTTGACGGCCTTCCACATTGGGAAGAGGTAGTCTACCCCGACAAAGACGAGTGGGACGTGCTCATCGAGCAGAGCATTGTGGACGCCCTTGTTGATCATATAGAAGAACTGCTGGATCTTGTCTTCGGAATGGAGCGAGGCGGAGCCTTGGCCGTGGAAGTAGGCTTGCCGCATGCCGCGCTTAGTGGAAGAGGTGTTTACGGGCATCTGGGTGTGCCATTCGATGTGCTTTTCGCCGGTATAGTCGGCGAGCATTTCGTCTATGTTCTGGGGAATGTCGGTGAGG
>MHYB01000056.1:21599-45192 GCA_001824635.1 Planctomycetes bacterium GWF2_50_10 | reverse complement strand
CACTGACATGAAAATAATACAAAAAATTGAAAATTAAAAATTTAGGCTTGACGTCTCTGGCTACATAGGAAAAGAGCACCGCCGCAATTACGCTCATAACAGGCCCGGAAGAGCCTCGAACAACGCAAAAGCAAACGGTGCCCTCTGCAGACATACATTACGCAACCTCCTGCCTCTTGTGCCTGAACCCGCAAGGTTAATAAACGCACAAAAGACAAAGAGCTAACGCAGCACATAAAACAAAGGACACCGGCCTTTCACACGCTTGTTCTACAAACTTCCGGTTCGTTATGAAGCGTCTGAAATCCCAGTGATTCCAAATTTAATTAGCCGATTTCTCTCAGCCAATTACGATAATAAGTACTTTTAATTACCTTTCAAGCTAATTCTTCCACTTTTTCACTTGTGACCTCCTGCCCCCCCGGTCTTTAAATAGTAAATTTTAAATAGTAAATCGTAAATACTAGCCCCCCAACTCCCCCCAAGCGCCCATCTTTTCTTCAAATAATCAATAATCCCTAATCAATAATCAATGAAATGCCCCCCCAAACACCCCCCAAAAATCCACTTGACACACTTTTTTTCATGTACAACAACTTGCGCAAGCCCCCCAAAAGCCGCATCCAAGCCCGCAAAAACCCACATTTAACCAAAACTCAAACCTAAAAACTCAAAACTCACCCCTTCCTCTACCCCTAAAACCCAAACTTGCGCCAAAAAAAGCCCCGTATTTCAACGGGGCTTCTGTAAAGCTGGCTTTAACCTGAAAACTTACGCGATTCTATTCAGGATTTCGACACCCTGTGCGATTTTTTCGTCTTTAGTCGCATAGGAGATGCGAAAATGCGTGTCCTGCTGGCTGAAAACGTTGCCCGGGATGACTAGCACGTTATTAGCGATTGCCTTGTTGACGAAATCCGTAGCCGTGCCGCTGGGAACCTTGACAAAGGCATAAAACGCCCCACCGGGTTTGGTCAGTTCGAATTTGCCCTTTAGGCCGTTATAGATCATATCGCGTTTCTTGCGATACGCATTAACCAAGTGCGAAACATCATAGTCCATTGCCGCCACTGCCGCCTTCTGGAACGGCGTTGGTGCACAAACAAACGTGTACTGCTGCAGCATCGTCATCTGCTCAACTAGCGGCTTTAATTCCTCATTCGCCGAGACATACCCCAAACGCCAGCCTGGCATTCCATAACTCTTAGAAAAGCCTCGCATCAAAAGCGTTTTGGAATGATACTTCGCAAACGACGGGCACGGGCCGTCATAGCAGAACTTCTCGTATATCTCATCACTGAGCACGATAATATTATGTCTTGCCGCAATATCCGCCACAGCCTTGAGTTGCGCCTCACTGTAGACAACACCCGTTGGGTTAGCCGGGGAATTGGCGATTATGAGCTTGGTCTTGGGGGTAATGGCCGCCTCAAGTTTATTGGGGTCGAGCAGAAAATCCGGATAAGTATCAATAAAAACGCACTTGCCGCCAAGCATGTTTATAAGGTGCTTATACATGACAAAATAAGGATCGGGTATAATAACTTCATCGCCCGGATCAATGAGGCTCATAAAAGCAAGCAAAAGTGAACCGCTTACACCTGATGTCACTATGGACGCGGGATTTGCCCAGCCGTACTCAGATTTTACCTGCCCGTTGATCTTTGCAAGCAAATCGTCCACGCCGGCAGTCTGTGAGTAGCCGTTAAAACCCTTCTCGATAGCCTGTATCGCGACCTGTTTGATCTCATCAGGCACATCGAAATCGGGCTGGCCGATAGAGAAATTCACCGGGTCTTTCATCGTCGCCGCCAGCGCAAAGACCTTCCTTATGCCGCTTGCATCAATGCATGTGGTACTCTGGGCAAGATACGGGGCTTTAAGTGCCATAAATCACCTGCGTAAAAATATGTAAAAGATATGCCGCGCCAGATACGCGCGTACCGGGCACGGCATTAAAGATCAAAACCGACTAAAGACTTACTTTTTGGCTTTTGCGGCCGGTGCTTTTGCAGCGGGGGCGGCCTTAGCGCCAGCGGCAGCTTTAGCTGCGGGGGCTTTTGCGCCAGGAGCAGCTTTTGCTCCGGCTGCGCCCTTTGCGCCTGGTGCTGCTGCTGCAGCGGCCTCTGCGCCCTCAGGAGCCTTTTCAGCCTTTTCCTTCTTGCCGGCGGCAGCCTTGCGATGGGCTACCTTGGGCAAACCAAGAACCGACATTTCATCGCTCCAGCGATCCTGATCCTGCAATGCAGAAAGACGTTCTGCTCTGCTGAGAACATTGCGGTGTCTGCTAAGAGCGCTTTTCAACTTAAGTGACCTGTCTACGGACATCTGGACCTCTCCTAATTCAATTTTCTGCCATAGGCATCGTTAAACATCTTCGGACCGAAATTACCATAACCAGGCGGGGCTTTGTAATTTTTCCCAACCTGGGCTATTTTCTGCTTCAACTCATCAAGCGGCGTCCCTTTGCCGGCAGATTCGAATCTTTCCTTTGTTACAAGAAAAAATGACGAACCGCCCCGGCGTATTTCTGTCGGGATGCCGTTCTTATCAAAATACTCCTTTACCGGAGCTAAATTCCTGGAATCGGCCATTTCCTTGAGCACTATCACATACGCGCCCATCGAGACAGCAGGATTAGCCGAAGCCGAATTATCCGCCGGCGGAACCTGAACAACCTGGATAGCCGGTGTTTCTACCGGGGTAGTCGATATACGGGCCATCTTTCTGGCCACTTCCTTCGTCTTGGCTACCACGTTTTCACCGCTTTGAGCATCGGCCTGTGCAACTTTGGCGGCGCGATTTCGCCCTACCGTACTGCCAATATGATAGAAAGCCAAAAGCAATACCAACACGACTAAAACCACAATACCCGCTACCGGGTACGGCAAAAAGGCTTCGATACGGCCGTTATTAACCTGTAGCATCGCCGGCTTTTTAGCCCAAATATTCGTTTTGGGCGATGCCGGACTGCTCGGGGCCGCTGCCGGCACTGATCTTAACGGTACCGGTAATGATACAGGAACCGGCGCCTGCGGTTTTACCGCTGCTGGAGCTGGTTTTGGCTCAATTTTAAGCTTTTCGCCAAAAACCTGGCCAGGCTGATGGGGCACCTCGCCGTTAACAGCCCGATCAAGCTCACGGCCTTGCGCGGCCTTAAATCTGGCTTGGTCGACCGCCTCATACAATGACATCTGTCCGGTCTTAATTCGCGCCATCACTTTCTTACGAAACCAGCACTCACAGCAAATATGAAATTCGCAATTATATACGGTCAAGCAATGAAATCAAGCATTATATACATCGGCAAAACGACCATGTTTTGTTCAAGCAGGTTTTTAGATGTATGCAGGCAAATAAATACTATACTGAGACTGTTATATACAGAATTGATTCGATTCATACTTGATTGATTATCTGCGTGGTCGGTTCGATTGAGTATTATTTCACAACTCACATTCAAAATCACCCGATTTAGCACAAATAATCACTTGACTGCGTAAAAATATGTAAGCATAATGCGTGTGAATCTTATCACACTGTTATATAGTTCACAATTGATAGGAAAATAGATGCCAAATACTGTTTCGCAAAAGACTATTGGACGATTAAGTCTTTATAGGCGATTGCTCCAAGCTTTGGCAAACAAAGGAGTTAAGTACATCTACTCCCACCAGATCGCCGTCATTGCTTCGGCTACGGCTGCCCAGGTGCGGCGTGACTGGATGGCAATTGGGTATAGCGGAAGCCCGACAAAGGGCTATGAAGTGGCAGAATTAATCGACGCCATCGGCAAATTTCTCGATTCACCAAAGGAGCAAAAGGTGGCATTGGTCGGAATCGGCAACCTGGGCCGGGCCATACTGATCTTCTTTGCCGGCCGTCGCCCGAAGCTTAACATCGTGGCGGCTTTCGATAATGACCCATATAAAGTCAACCGTGTAATTCATGGATGCAAGTGCTATCACATTGATCAATTGAAAACGGTAAGCGATGAAACCGGTATCGATGTCGGCATTGTTGCCGTTCCGGCTTCAGAGGCGCAGAAAGCGGCCGAAAAGATGGTAGCCGCAGGTATTAAAGGCATTCTAAATTTCGCTCCCACGCCTCTGAGGGTAGGAAATAATGTTTACGTTGAAGATATTGATATGACTATGTCGCTTGAAAAAGTAGCGTTTTTCGCCCGACAGGGCAATTTTGAAAGGAATTTCACAAGTGGTGAGTATGAATGACAATATCGATGCGATCCTTTCACAGCATCGCGATGCAAAGCGGGATTCGTTGATACCGATACTGCAGGAAGTACAGGAGAGCTGCGGTTTCTTGAGCAGAGAAGCCGTTTTAAAGGTCGCCAAGCATCTTGGGCTCCCGGCGGGCAAGGTTTACGGAGTAGCAACCTTCTATAACCAGTTCCGTTTTCAGCCTCAAGGCAAATTTCACATACAGGTTTGCCGCGGCACAGCATGCCATGTTAAAGGTTCGGCAGCAGTGCTTGAATCGATCAAACGCACACTCAATGTCGAGGCGGGCCAGACCACTCGAGATGGGCTTTTCAGCCTGGAAGTAGTGGCTTGTATCGGCGCATGCGGACTTGCACCGGTGATGTGCGTAAACGGCGAATTTCACGCACAACTCAGCTCAGATTCGGCCAAAGATATAATCAATAACTATAAAAAGCAGGAAGTGAAGAGTTAATCCAGATGACTGCCAAACTACTTGAACACAAATGTTGCGACAAATGCCGGCACGAATGGTCCAAGCCGTGCCCTGAATTAGTAGAATGCATCGTTTCAGGGCCTAACTGCCATGAAAGCCAGCCATGCACCACTTCACGCACGTCGCAGATTTCAATACTCAAGCGAGAGGTTGTGACCAAGCCTGTATTTTTCGTAGGCATGGGAACATGCGGCCTCGGAGCGGGAGCGGCAAAGACACTTGAAGCTTTAAAGCGGTGTCTTACGGATCGCGGTACCGACGTTGACATAGTCGAAGTGGGCTGCGTAGGTCTTTGCTCGGCAGAGCCTATCATGGATATTCAGCTGCCCGGCAAAAACCGCCTTTCATTCCAGTCGGTAACTGAAGAGCAGGTTCCGATGCTGCTTGACAGAGTGCTTGGCGGGACAGTTCCGGCGGAACTTCTGCTGGGTCAATACAGAAGCAAATCGGCAAGTGCATGGCCGGACGTTGCGTATATTGACGAGCATCCGTTCTTTGCTCCACAGACCCGCTGGGTATTGGCAAATTGCGGGATAATAGATCCTAACAGCATTGAAGAGTATATTGCCGGCGGCGGCTATAATGCGCTGTCAAAAACAATCCGTACAAAGACCCCTGCCCAGGTGTGCGACGAGGTTGAGCTAAGCGGGCTTCGCGGTCGCGGCGGCGGCGGATTTGTAACGGGCACAAAATGGAAATTCGCCCTTAAGACCGCGGCAGAGCAGAAATATCTTATCTGCAACGCCGATGAAGGTGATCCGGGTGCTTTCATGGATCGTGCTGTGATCGAAGGCGACCCGCACAGACTTTTAGAAGGAATGGGCATCGCCGCCTATGGAATCGGCGCGACAAAGGCTTACGTTTATATCAGGGCTGAGTACCCGCTGGCGATCAGAAGGCTTAAAGAAGCCATCTCGCAGGCAAAGGCATACGGGCTTCTGGGCCATAACATATTAGACAGCGGCTTCAACCTCGACATCATAATCAAACAGGGTGCCGGCGCATTCGTTTGCGGTGAGGAGACGGCACTGATCGCCTCCATCGAAGGCCGTCGCGGTATGCCAAGACCTCGCCCACCATTCCCGGCTATAAGCGGTTTATTCGGAAAACCAACGGTTATCAACAACGTCGAAACGCTCGCGAATTTGCCCATTCTCATCGGCAACGGGGCCAAGTGGTTCAGCGCAGTAGGTACGGCTTCAAGTAAGGGAACAAAGGTATTTGCCCTGTCAGGCAAAGTGACGCGAACCGGCCTTGTGGAAGTGGCAATGGGCACACGCATGCGGCAAATCATATTCGATATTGGCGGCGGCGTACCTAATTCCAAGGAGTTCAAAGCTGTGCAGATCGGCGGCCCATCGGGCGGCTGCATACCCACACCGCACCTGGATATCGAGATCGATTACGAGTCGCTCAAGAATGTCGGCGCGATGATGGGTTCGGGCGGTCTGGTGGTAATGGATGAAGGCACCTGCATGGTTGACCTTGCCAAATTCTTTATGGATTTCATCCAGCGAGAAAGCTGCGGCAAATGCATCCCTTGCCGAGAAGGCACACGCAGACTACTGGAAATTTTAAAACGCATCACCAGCGGCCGAAAGACCGAAACAGGCGTCGATGCCCTCGAACGCTTCAAGGGCGTGATGTATCTTACAAGATTAGCGGAGGTAATACGCGATACCAGCTTGTGCGGCCTGGGCCAGACGGCTCCAAACCCGGTACTGAGCACACTGCGGTGGTTCCGCGATGAATACGAGGCACACGTTTACGAGCGTCAGTGCCCTGCCGGTGTGTGTACCGAGCTTCTGCACTACCATATAGACGCGGAAAAATGCAAAGGTTGTACGCTTTGCTCCAAAAAGTGTCCCGTTTCGGCGATCATGGGTAAACCAAAAAGCCCGCACTATATCATTCCGGATAAGTGCGTAAGCTGCGGCGCGTGCTTTGATGTTTGCCCGTTCAAGGCGGTTGAAAGAGATTAATAAAGGTTGATATGACTATGAATTTGAATATTGAAGTAAACGGTAAAACGATCCAGGCCAAGTCGGGCGAGACTGTTCTTACAGCTCTTCGACGTGCGGCCATACAGGTGCCCACGCTGTGCTACATGGAAGACCTCCTGCCCACGGGAGCTTGCCGCATGTGCGTTGTGGAAGTCGAGGGCCAGCGAAACCTGATACCTTCGTGCGCATACCCAGTGGCAGACGGCATGAAAATAAAAACGCATTCGCCGCGAGTCATCCGCGCGCGTAAGACAGTCGTCGAACTGCTCCTTGCCAATCACCCGGATGACTGCCTGTACTGCGTCCGCAACCGCAACTGCGAATTGCAGAAGCTTGCCGAATCTCTCGGCGTTCGCGAGCGCAGGTACACCGGCGAAAAATCTGAGCACAAGATAGACAGCTCAAGCCCTTCCATCGTGCGCGACCCGGCCAAGTGCATTCTGTGCGGCCGATGCGTTCGTGTTTGCGAAGAGGTGCAGGGTGTTTCCGCTATCGACTTTACCAAACGCGGGTCGAAGACGGTTGTGGGGCCGGCTTTCAACGAAGGACTCAATGTATCGAGCTGTATCAACTGCGGCCAGTGCGTGATGGTTTGCCCCACCGGCGCATTAAGAGAGCAGAGCTATCTTAAGGAAGTTATCAACGCACTTAAAGATCCAAACAAATATGTCGTCGTACAGCATGCACCGGCTGTTTCAGTAACGCTGGCCGAGGAATTCGGTCTAAAGCCCGGAACAGACGTTTGCGGCACAATGACTGCCGCCCTGCGTTCACTGGGCTTTAAACGGGTGTTTGACACATCCTTTACAGCCGACCTTACGATCATGGAAGAAGCATCCGAGCTTGTACACCGCATAAAGAACGGCGGCAAACTGCCCATGTTTACAAGCTGCTCACCGGGCTGGGTCAAGTTCGTAGAGGAATTCTATCCCGACATGCTCGAACACGTTTCGTCCTGCAAGAGTCCTCAACAGATGATGGGTGCTATTATAAAATCCTATTTCGCACAGAAAGAAGGCATTGAGCCTGGTAAAATATTCTCCGTATCTATCATGCCCTGCACTGCGAAAAAATTCGAGTGCCAGCGGCCCGAAATGCTCGACAACGGAATACCCGATGTCGACGCTGTGCTTACCACGCGTGAACTGGCCCGTATCCTGCGGATGCGAGGTATCGAGCTTGGGGCATTAGCCCCGGAAGGTGCGGATACGCCTTTCGGCGAGCGTTCCACCGCGGGCAAGCTTTTCGGCGCAACTGGCGGCGTTATGGAAGCAGCCCTTCGCACGGCACACTTCATGATCACAGGGCAGGAAATGGACTCCATGAAGATACAGGCCCTGCGAGGCCTGGGCGGCACAAAGATCAGCCATGTCAAAGTGGGCCCGCTCGAACTGGGAGTTGCGGTGGTAAGCGGACTTTTAAACGCGCGCAAGCTTCTTGACGATATCCGCGCGGGCAGAAAAGATATTCACTTTATCGAAGTGATGACCTGCCCCGGCGGCTGCATCGCCGGCGGAGGCCAGCCGCTTGGCACCAATCTTGACGCTGTACGATCACGCATGCAGGCATTGTATAAGATCGACCGCGAAGAGCCGGTTCGCACCTCGCACACGAATAAATGGATCGAAAGGCTGTATAAGGAATTCCTCGGCGAGCCGCTGGGGCACAAGAGCCACGAACTGCTCCATACGCACTATGCCAAACGTGAAGCTGTGATTTAATTTATTTTGCAAAATATTTATATAGAGATGGATTGATATGACCAACGACAACAAAACGATTCTCCTTGTCGACGATGATATAGATTTTATCACCGCCCAGAAACTTCAGCTTGAAAGGGCCGGTTTCAAAGTCATAATGGCGGAAAGCCAGAAAAAGGCCGAAGAAACTCTCATGACCATGCGACCTGATCTGGCGATAGTGGATCTGATGCTTGAATACAAGGATTCCGGTTTCGCACTGTGCCATCATATAAAGAAAAAAGACCCAACTATCCCCGTCATACTTGTAACCGGCGTTACTTCAGATACAGGCCTGGAATTCGATGCGGCCACCCAGGAAGAGCGCTCATGGGTGAAAGCCAACGCCATGCTTATTAAGCCCGTCCGCTTTGAGCAGCTCCTGTGGGAAATCGAACAGCTGCTCCAATAGGCTAATAGAGATCGCATAAATGACTACCGGCTTGACAACACAGCAGGATCGCACGCGGCAAAACGGCCAAACGCCCTTTGGCATATTGGCTGTCGCTGCGCATGAACTCAAAGCCCCGCTTTCTGCTGTTCAGGTATACCTGGAACTAATGAAAACCCGCGCCGCCGGTGACGATATTGCTGCCTACGATCATATACTGGGCAGAAGCCTCATACGCCTTGAAACAATGCGTCAGCTCATTCTCGATATAATCGAACTGGCACGGATCGAGGCAGGCCGTCGGCCCGATTTCAAACGCGTCGATGTAGCGATGCTCGCGGCAAAGGTTATTTCCGATTTCGGCGATATCGCCCGCGCTGATGATATTCATATTGAGCTTAAGACCTCCGGACACGCTTATATCAATGCCTCAATACCTGAGATCGAGATCATCCTCAATAATCTTGTTTCAAACGCTATCAAATATAATAAGTCTTCCGGCAAAGTAACCGTCTCGGTTCGCACTATGAATGGATCGGTTATTATCGAGGTAACCGATACAGGCATTGGCATCGCCGCCGAAGACATGGACCAGATATTCACAGAGTTTTCTCGCATTAAGAACGATAAGACCGTCGCTATCGAAGGCACCGGCCTAGGCCTGGCGATAGTCCGAAAGATCACCCAGGTCTATAACGGCTCCATAACCGTTCGTTCCGAGCCAGGTAACGGCTCAACCTTCACCGTGGTTCTGTGCTGCTGAAAAATCCCATATCGATCACTCTTGCATCAGGAACATACGAACTTACGATCAGTCTCGCCAAGTTGACCCAATTGCCGCATGCATCCAAAATACCGCTATCGCTGCTGGCGACAATTTCATTTGTAACCATAAGCGCCTTGTCGGGATTGTTTTCAACCACAAAATTCCACCCCCAGCCATTTTGATCGGAAATGTTCGCCAGCAGCACTTTAAGCCTGCCGCTGTTTGAGATCGGCCTGTCTATATACCACGTCACAGGCCCTGCCCCGTATTCGCAAAGATAATTTCCAATAAGCTTCGCTGCCGGCTCGGTCTGCGCAACTATTCTATATGTCCCGTGAAGACCGGCAAGATCACGATAGCATCCATCCCTGCCGGAGAATATGAAAGCACCCGCCAGAGCCGCTTCGATCGTTATAAGCGTGTTATACCCGTCGATCGCTATCGCTCTGCCACGGCACTGCTCAAGCGTGAACCGTTTTTTCTTTCGTGCCAATGCCTGTTGGATCGAACAGCCGCCCCGCATGATCGCAAGCCTCTGCCTGCCGTGAAGTGAAAAATGATCGCCGACGATCTTTAGTGAACTGCTCTGTGCATAGCCTCTGCTCAACAGCCAGCAGTAATCATCCATTGCCGCCCGCAGAACCTCTTCGCTACCTGGGCCGAAGAAATCCTCATCCCTGGGGTCTGCCCCCCTGTTCTGGCGTTTGTCCGCCATAAGCTTACTTTCGCAGATAGTTGATAAGCCAAAGCACCAGCGTCAAAATGATCGAAATTATTATAGAGCTTGCCAGCGGAAAATAAATCCGCCAATTCCCAGACCCCCACGCGAAATCGCCGGGCAACTTAAAGAACCCGATCCGCCCAAGCGCCATGACCAGCACCCCTATGGTGATCACAGCAAATCCTATTATGATCAAAAGCCTTCCAAGTTCACCCATAGCTGTATTTCACCAGTTTGGCCAAACAACAACGAGTTATTTAATAAAGGCTATAATTGTTACCAACGAAACAATCGCAAGGACGCACACGCCCATAGCGATCAAAAACACCAGCATGAAACGCTTGTTTTGCTTGGCTACCATGTATTTAAGGTAACGATCCGACGCGGCAAACGTCTTGCTCATCTGCACAACGCTGTCCGTCTGGCTCAGAGTGGATTGGTTGAGCTTATCTAACGTGCTGTTGAACTTCGCGAAATTAGCACTCATGACCATATCAGCATCAGCCGACGCCGATAGCTGGCGGTTTATACTGATGAGTGTATCCGTCTGCCGCACCGCCTCATCAGGAAGCTTTTTTATATTCTCAACGAACTGGTGCATCTTATCAGTTGAAGACCTGAACTGTTCATTGAGCAGTTCCATCATGTGCTGCTGGTTCTGGATAGCATTGGGAAAATTCTCGACAAGCCTTGGCAGCTGCTCCATCCTCTCCATTAGCTGCCGCTGCTGGATAACATGCTCGTTGAGCGTGGAATTTATTATCGCAAGTTCATCTACAAGCCTGTTCAGACCTTCCTGCATACGCTCGACCGACCCTGCCCTGTCGCTCTTGCGAACAACAACATCCACCGAATCAGTTTGCGCATCTTCGTCCGAATACTCCTTGATCAATCCGCCATCATCGACTTCGCTCTTTATATCGACTCCGCGGTATCTCAGGCGCCGCACAAACTCCCTCAGCGACTCGAAATTACCACTGACGTTATCTGGAACCTGGCGCACCGCCCTGAATATCTTCTGAAAAAATGTCATATTCTACCGTAAATAAATTTCACAAAATGAATACACAATTAGACTTGCTTGACAGCGGAAATTCAAGGCTTTTTTCTTTGCCCCTGTTGACAGCTGACATGATTAGGTATAGATTTGCCGCTCCGGCAACCTTAAAGAGAAATATTATGAAATTAATCTCATATACTCGCAACGGATACACTTCTTTTGGCATACTGAAATCTGACCAGATAATCGATATTCCCACGCTGTGGCCTGGCCCAAACAACCCCAGAAATCTTCTCGAACTGCTCTGGGCTGATGAGAACCTGGAGAAAACCAGGGACCTCGCCCTAAAAGCCGATACATTTATACCACTACAGCAGGTCAGGCTCCTTGCCCCAATCGCCAGGCCCGGCAAAATAATCGCCCTGGCCGGCAACTACGCCGACCACATAAAGGAATCCGGCCGGGCACTGGGCCTTTCCGATGCCCCCCGCCAGACTACCACTCCCCGCCCGTTCCTCATGCCCTCCACCTGCATCATCGGGCCCAATGACGTGATCCCCTGGCCTGTTTACAGCGAGCAGATAGATTACGAACTCGAATTAGCCATTGTGATCGGCAAAACAGCAAAATGCGTCAGCCCCGCCCAGGCAATTAATTATATCGCCGGCTATACCATTGCAAATGACGTTTCCGCCCGCTCAGTTACCTATAAAGCTAACCGAGCCGCCAGGCCATGGGATGAATTCTACGACTGGCTCAACGGCAAGTGGGCCGATGGCTTTTGTCCGATTGGTCCCGCCATAGTTACCAAAGACCAGATCCCAGACCCCGCAGCTTTAAATATGCACCTTACAGTCAACGGCAAAATTCGCCAGCAGGCATCCGCAGGTCAGATGATTTACTCCCCCGCCGATACCGTATCCTTTGTTTCACATATCATGACCCTCGAACCCGGCGACATTATCGCCACCGGCACCCCCAAAGGCGTCGCTATGGCCACCGGCCAATGGCTCGAGCCCGGCGACGTAATAGAATGCACAATTGACGCCATCGGCACCCTGCGAAACACGCTTGGCACACGCCCCGCCCAGTTCTATAGACCGCTGGAAACATAAAATCGTGCGATTTCGGTTGTGTTTTTACGCGTTTGCACTTAAAGTTAACGGTCTTTAAGAACAGGATTTACGGCTGGAGTTTATGCCCAGAAACATAGCGATACTTGGATCGACCGGATCAATCGGCAAAAACGCCCTGCGCGTTATCGAAAGCCTTGGGCCAGATAATTACCGCGTCCTTGCCCTCACCGCACATAATAGTGTCGATTTGCTCATAGAACAGTGCCGTATTTTCAAGCCCGCGTATGTGGCTATAACCAACCCCGCCTCCGCGGCCGAGTTTACCCGCAAATACGAACAAACTGGTACAAAATTGCTCACCGGCCCCGACGGTCTTGTTGAAATCGCGTTAATGGCCGAAGTAGACACTGTCCTCACGGCCGTCGTAGGCGCAGCTGGCCTCCCAGCAGTACTTGCTGCCGCAAACGCCGGAAAAACCCTCGCAATTGCAAATAAGGAACCGCTCGTCATTGCCGGCCAGCTCCTCACAACCGCTGCCGCCAAAAGCGGCGCAAAGATCCTGCCAGTCGACAGCGAGCACAGCGCGATTTTCCAGTCCCTTCAGGCCGGCTCTGCTGGAGAGGTACAAAAGATCATCCTTACAGCCTCCGGCGGCCCGTTCCGTTGCGCAAGCCGAGAGGAAATCTATAACGCCACAGTCTCCGATGCCCTCGCCCACCCAACCTGGAACATGGGCCCAAAGATAACCATCGACTCCGCCACTATGATGAACAAGGCCCTTGAAGTCATCGAAGCCAAATGGCTCTTCAACGTGCCGGTAGAAAAAATCGAGGTACTCATCCACCCCGAATCCATCGTGCACTCCATGGTGGAATTCATCGACGGCTCCGTCATCGCCCAATTAGGCACCCCCGATATGTGCCTCCCCATCCAGTACGCACTCACATACCCCGCCAGGCAAAAAGGTATATCGCCCCACCTCAACCTCGCCCAGCTTGGCACTCTCACTTTCGCCAGCCCCGACATGCAGACCTTCCGGGCACTGGCACTTGGCTACCAAGCCGCCAAAGCCGGCCTCTCCGCACCGGTCGTCTTTAACGCCGCCAACGAAATCGCCGTAGAAGCTTTTCTGGCGGGAAAAATAAAATTTGGTAATATAGTCGAAATAATTGAATACTGTCTCGATAAACACAATGCATCGTCCAGCATCTCGCTTGAGCAGTTACTCGAAGCTGACAGCTGGGCACGAAATGAGGTAACCAGATGGCTCAAACAAAAAAGCCTGTAGGCATTTACACACGCGGCATCATCCTTCTGATAATCACAATTGTCGCGCTATTCCTGATATTCACAAATCTTGATATATTCGGCAACATCATCGTTGTCGGCCTCGGCTTCGGCGCGGTTATCATGATCCACGAATTCGGCCATTTCATTGTCGCCCGCACCTCCGGCATAAAGATCGAACAATTCGCCATAGGCTTCCCGCCCGTGCTCCTTGGTCTTCGCAAAACTGCCGATGGCTGGAAGATACGCGTGCTCCCGAAATTTTTCCCCAAGGAAAATGACCCAACCGGCGAAGGCGCCATAAGCTACACAATCGGCTCCGGCAAAGACCCATCTGAAACCGAGTACCGCATCGGCCTTATCCCGTTTGGCGGTTACGTCAAAATGCTCGGCCAGGAAGATGTCGGAACAGCCGAAGCAACCGTCGACCCACGCTCATTCGTGAATAAGCCCATTCTCACGCGCTGCGCCGTTGTCGCCGCTGGTGTCGTATTCAACGCGATCTCGGCCGTTCTGTTTTTCATGATCGCCTTTATGATCGGCGTCAAACTGCCGGCCCCGATTGTCGGCGATGTGTTCCCGGATTCCCCCGCAGCAAAAGCCGGCATCAAGCCTGGTGACCGCATACTCGCCGTCGGCCGTGATACCGATATCGATTTCAGCAATATCGCTTTGGCCGCAGCATTATCAGATGTAAACGAAAAAGTCCCGCTAAAAGTCCGCCACCTCGACGGCTCAGAAGAAACAATCGGCGTCTGGGCCGCAAAGCTGCCCAATTCCCCGCCGCAGATACCCCGCAGTTTCGGCATCATGCAGGGACAATCGCTCACACTGGGCAAAGTCAAGGATTCCGACAGCAACGAAATAAAGGAATTCAAAAAATACGGTCTCGAATCCGGCGATACCATCGTTGCCGTCAATGGCAAACCTGTCCAGACTTCGTATCAGCTCACCCAGGCCGTTGCAGACGATCTTTCCGACTCGGTCGTCCTCACGGTCGAACGCGGCGATAAACGCGTTGATGCCAAAGTGCCACTCGAAATGCATTTTGCACTCACGATGGACAACTCACAGAAAAATCTCGCCAACATCGCCACAATGGTGCCCCTGATGAAAGTGGCTTCACTTCCCAAACAGGGCAAGATAGAAAAATTAGTCAGTAAATTCCTCGGCTCACCCGAAAAAGCTGCGTCGCTCAAGGTCGATGATATTATAATTGGCGTCGCCGATGTCAATTACCCCACATTTACCGAGCTGCGTCAGCAGGTCAAAAAACACAATGGTAAGGAACTCGCCGTTCGCGTGCTTCGCAAGTCCGCTGCCACTGATGAAATACTCACTGTTAAAACATATCCCAAAGCAGCCGACCCGCGTGATCCCAACACAACCGTAATCGGCATTGAACTCATGCCTGTTATTGATTACCCCTACATCGCCGCGACTGTCGATACACCCGACGTCAAAGCCCTGGAAATCCCCAGAGGCGCTGCTATAACAACGCTGGGCCAGACTCAAGTCCAAAACTGGCGTGATATTATCAAAGACCTAAAAACAAATGCCGGCAAAGAAATGCAGATCGGCTACTCAACCGCGGACGGCAAAACCGGCCAGGCAGCTTTGATGGTCCCCGCCGATCCAAATTTCGCATTAGCCCAAAGCACCTTCGCCCCCATCATGCCCCTAAAGGACCTCCGCGAAGTTTACAAGGCGCAAAATCCGTTCGTCGCCGTCAAGATGGGCTGCGATAAAACCGTCATGTTCATCGCCCAGACCTATGTAACGCTCAAAGGCCTCTTCGTCGGCCTCATCAGCCCCAAGGCCCTAATGGGCCCCGCAGGCATACTAAAAGTTTCCTATATGATCGTCTCCGAACGCATGTGGACTTTTTACATTTACTTCATAGGCCTCATCAGCGCATCAATCGCAGTCATGAATTTCCTTCCCTTCCCGATCCTCGACGGCGGCGTGATAATGATGATGATAATTGAAAAAATAAAAGGCTCGCCAATCAGTCCCAAAACACAGGGCATAATAAGCTACATCGGCCTGGTGCTTATCATCACCTTCTTCCTCTATGTAACCTGGAACGACATAACCAACGTATTCATGAAATGATGAAACATGTATTGTGGCACGGTCTAGCGCAGGCTAGGCCGTGTCTTCTTTTGAATTTTTGAATTGATATTTGTTTCGAATTTCGAGCTTAGTGCTTAAGTTTTTCTTTCAGCCGCCGCCATCGCCAGTCCAATAGCTCCAATTATTCCCGAATTTGTCCCAAGCCCCGGGCTTACAATGTAATTGTCGATGTCATCCAGTATTGCCCTCGCCTGCACATACCCATTGAGCAGCGTTTTCACCTTGGCCCGTATTAGCGGATAAAGCTGCTTCTTATGCATTAGCCCCCCGCCTATGATTATCTTTTGCGGCGAAACCGTCAGTATGTAATTCATAAGCCCCTGGGCCAAATAACCCGCCTCCATATCCCATGCCGCATGATCGTCCGCAAGCTCGGACGCATGGCATTTCCATCGCAGATCCACCGCCTTGCCCGAAGCCAACCCTTCCATGCAGCCCTTATGAAATGGACAAGTCCCCTCAAACGCATCGACGCTCTTATCCTGCTGCATAAGCACATGCCCCATTTCTGGATGCATCAGCCCATGCAAAGGCTTTCCGTTAACATAAAGTCCGCCGCCAATCCCCGTCCCTACCGTTAAATACAAAACTACATCAAGCCCGCGCCCCGCTCCCCAAAGGTATTCGCCGTAAGCGGCCCCGTTTACATCCGTATCAAATCCTACCGGCACCTTAAATCGCTTCTCAAAAATTGTCGCGAATTCCGTATTGACCCATCCCGGCTTTGGCGTCGCAGTGATATACCCATACATGCTGCTTTTCTTATCAAGGTCTATCGGCCCGAACGTCCCAATCCCTAGTGCGTCGAGCCGCTTACCTGTTTTTTGCTGCAGATCCCTAAAATACGCCATTACAGCCCCCAGCGTCTTTGCCGGCGTCTCAGTCGGCAGGCTCACCTGCGACAATATCTCCTCTGGCCCCGAAGCGACCGCGCAAACAAACTTGGTACCCCCCGCCTCAACTGCGCCGTATAAACCCATTGTAAAATCCTTTTTTGATCAAATAACCGACAATGCTGTCTTAAAACCTTCTTATAACCCTAAAAAGAGCACAATGCAAGTTTTTCCACTCACCATTATTTCCGTTTACTATTTCACGCTTACGATTTACTATTTGCGATTATTAACTTGAGCGGTATGCATTGAAGGCGGCACATTTTTCATCACAGGAACTTGCAAAGGTCTTAAGCCATTACGACATCGGCGTAATAACCAGCGCCGCTCCCGTCTTGGCCGGCAACGCTCGTGCGCCAAAACTGGTGCTTCATTCCCAGCGGGGCACATTCCTGCTCAAACGCCGACCCCACGGCAAAGAGGATATCCGTCGAGTAGCCTTTGCCCACGATGTCCAGAAATTCCTGGCCAAAGCAGGATTTGCCGTCGCCG
Source organism: Planctomycetes bacterium GWF2_50_10 (assembly GCA_001824635.1). Lineage (GTDB taxonomy): Bacteria > Planctomycetota > Phycisphaerae > Sedimentisphaerales > GWF2-50-10 > GWF2-50-10. The sequence goes on along the minus strand of MHYB01000056.1, from coordinate 27,972 downwards.
CTCTTGTCTCTACAACAGACGAACAAAGCACGATGCTCTGCCTCGATCGCCACGTCTACGAGCTTTTCGAATTTATCTCCGGCTCGCGATATAACGGATCAGTCCACGCCGCCCAGGATGCCGGACTCCAGCTTGCCAGGTTCCACGCGCTCCTCCTGTCGTTTACGCCCCATTTCAAACCCCTTGACTCCAACTACCACGACAACCCTGTCGTTGCCGCTCATTTCAAAATGGCCGCCAAACTCGTAAAACCCAAGCCCAACCAGGATATTACCCGGCTTCTGCACAAGCTTGCCGCCATCTACACCGCACATGTAGAACACGCAAACGCCGTCGGCCTGTCTCACAGTGCCCCTCGCATAATTCACGGAGACTGGCATCCCGGCAACATGCTCTTCAGCGAAGATAAAGTAGTAGCGGTAGTAGATTTTGATTCCCTCAAGATCGCGCCTTTCGAAATTGACATGGCAAACGCCCTTCTCCAGTTCTCGATCGTCGGCTCAAGACCAAATCCCGCGGATTGGCCCGCATATCTGGACGAGGAAAAATTCACAAGCTTTCTCACCGGCTGCCGCTCTTATGAGCAATCGCCGCGTTTTGATCCCGCCCCCGTTTGCGACCTCATGATCGAAGCCCTTATTTGCGAAGCCATCGCACCTATCGCCGCGACCGGCACCTTCGGCTCTGTAAGCGGCTTTGAATTTCTCAAGATGATCTATAACAAATGCAGGTGGATCGAAAAACACCGCGAAAAACTCGATGCTCTTCTGAATGGATGATCATGGCACGCACACAGACGCAAACTAAAGAGAAGATAACTCAGGCCGCCAAAACGCTCCTAAGCCTTTACGGCTATCAGGCCACAACCATTGATGATGTTATCACCGCTTCTGGAATAACAAAGGGCGCGTTCTATCATTATTTCAAATCCAAAGAAGCCCTCTGCCAGGCCGTCGTCGAACAGGTCGACACAGAATTCAAGCAGCTCATGGCAGATATCCCCCAAAAACTTCCAGCCATCGAAAAACTCCGCCACATAGTCTTCGCCCTTGCCAAGCTGAATTTCTCAGGCCAATGGGTTAATTGCCGCCTCATGATAAAATTGATGACAGAACCCCATGACGAATCCCCCAGCCTGGCCGCCCAGCTCGCAGAATTTAGGAACTGGTATCGCGGCTCTTTTGGGGAAATCATAGAACAGTGCAGAAAAGATTCTTCTGTCTCAACCCGCACAAATATAACTTTACAGCTTGATTCCGTAATGGCAATAATGATGGGATCCACCCTCCTAAACCAGATGGACGCCATGACTCACTCCCCAAATGACTTCGCCGACCAGGTACTCAAACTACTGAAATACTAAGCAGTCAATAGATTGTGCTACGCTCGAAAGTGTTGCTGGTTGCTAGGTACTCGTTGCTGGATAACCAGAAACGCACGCTTTTGAAGCTTAAACATCGTACCACTTAGTAAACCGAAAGCTCTCTTGGCACTTATCAATAATCACTTCTTCAGGCAGAGCTTTTCTAAATCCTTGATCTCAAGCTCCGAAACGCTGTCCACCACCATCTCCGCCATCGAAAGCTCATCTGCCGAATATGAAGTGGTAACCGCTATCGTGTGCATCCCCGCTTTTTTCGCTGCCTCAATGCCCCACCGTGAATCTTCTATCACAACGCAGTCGTCCGCCTCGATAGATCGCCCCGGGTGATTAAGCATGAGCGTCTGAAGGGTAAGCAAAAATCCCTGTGGATCAGGCTTGCCCACCGCTACCTCATCTGCCGATACGATCATATCGAAAAATTTCAGCAGCGAACCCTTAAGCAGTATTTGTTCGATCTCATGCCTTCGCCCGCCCGAGCATATCGCTATCGGCAGATTATTTGAAAGCAGCGATTGTATGAATTCCGGTATTCCCTTGATCACCCAGTCCTGCCCCTTGATGATCGCCAGGTGAGATTTGGACTTCTGCTCCATCAAGTCCTCTACCTCAACCGAGGCAAAGGAATCCGGGTACCTGTTTTTGAATATCTCAAAAAAATCATGATCGCTGTAGCCCAGGTAATTCCCATAAAAATCTTCCTTGGAAATATCCAGGTCGTAGCGTCCAAGAACTTCATTAGTCGAACGATAATGTAAAGGCTCTGTGTCCGCAATTACGCCGTCGAAATCAAAAATGACCGCTTTGAGCATCTTTTTCCCTATTCAGTTACAACAGGCCCGACCAGCACCGGGTAATCGGCGAATATCGACCTGTCGCCGCTCATGATCAGTTCCGCTCTGGCGACGTTCTTAGGAGCCGATCTCGTGATAAACCGCCTCGCCACCATCGCCTTACGCTGCTTCATCGAAACGCTCTGACCATTGGCCCTGCCGTTATCGCCCGAAACAGAAACTTCCATTTCCACCTTCGTGCTCGCCTGATCAAGGAAAAGATACCCGATAATCAGGTCCATTGCAATATCTACCAGCGGCCGACCGTAAAGATCCATATACTCTACGCCCTTTTCCTTCACGAACGCCGCTGCCTTAACCATAAGTTCGGTACCCTTTTGCAGGTGCACCAACAGGTCCGCAACCGCCGGGTCGTAGCTCTTGGCCGCCAGTTCAGCAATATATTTTTCCGCCGAACCGCTCGAAACCCCGCGTACCGCAGCTACAACCTGCAGCTGGCTTGTACCTTCGTAAATAGTCGTGATTCGTGCATCGCGTGCATGACGCTCTGATGCGTAATCCCTCATATATCCCGAACCACCAAGCACCTGTATCGAATCATACGATACGGTATTGCACATTTCCGAACAGTAATATTTGCTCATCGGCGTAAGCATCGCCGCGAAACGTCCGATCTTGCGAAGCTCGGTCTTGTAAGCCTTCATCTGCTCTTTGTCTGTCGACGGATAAAGCTCCGTCATCTTAGTCAGGTAGATCTCATGATCGACAACCCTGCTCGTTTCATACAGCAGTGCCCTGCCCGCCTCAAGAGCGATCTTCATATCCGTCACAAGTTCGCGCACAGCCGGCAGCTTTTCAATAGCCACACCGAACTGCTTTCGGCTCGAAGCATAATCGCGTGCGATACGGTACGCAGCCTCTGCTATACCCATCGATTGCGCCGCGATCCCGATACGCGCGCCGTTCATCAGGCTCATAACATAAGTTACCAGCCCTCTCTGCCTCTCGCCTATGATCTGGCAAGGCGTGTTGTCAAAGAATATCTCGCACGTCGGTGATCCGTGAATGCCCAACTTATCTTCAAGCCTGCGGATATGCACCGTCGGCCCCCTGTCGCATACGAACAAGCTAAGTCCAAGCCCGCCCGCCCTGTCCGGCTCCGACCGGGCCAGAACCAGCAGCACCTCGCCGCAGCCGTTTGTGATAAATCTCTTAACGCCATGCAGGAACCAGTTGCCATCCGCATCCTGATAGGCCCGCAGTTTTACAGCCTGCAGATCCGATCCCGCGTCAGGTTCAGTAAGCACCATCGCGCCTGTCACCTTGCCCGCCGAAAAATCATGCAGATAGTGCTGCTTGATATTCTCATCCGCGAATGCGTTGATAGTCTCAGCTATCCCCTGGAGCCCGAAAATATTCATCAGCGAAGCATCAGCCCGCGATACCATTTCATTGGCCATTGAATATACAAGGTTCGGGAAATTCAGCCCGCCAAAACGGTGCGGCAGCGTAAAGCCCATCACATCCGCCTTAGAAAGCGCATCAAGAGCCTCGCGTATGCCGTCTGCGTAAGATACCGTCCCGTCCTCGTTAAGCGTATTGCCCTGTCTGTCTACAGCTTCAGCACGCGGCGCGATAAATTCACCGCTCAACTGCCCAAGTGCCTCAAGCACAAGATCGTAGTTCTGCACAGCCTCAGCCTCATTAGCCGGTGCATGCTCAAATTCCGATGCGAACCTAAATCCCTCTTCCTGCAGATTCGCCACCCTCCCCAGATCAAGATGCTTGAACAGAAACACTATATCATCATTATCTTTGTAAAAGTTTGTCATACTATCTTACTCTCATCTCTATCTGTTTTTCTGAACCCTGAACGCTAAACCCTCAACCCTATCTAGGCTCTTTCCTTCACAGCCTTGATCATGCGTGGCACCACATCATTAAGATCGCCGATTATCTTGTAATGCGCCAGTGAAAGTATCGGCGCCTCCGGATCGTTGTTTATGGCGATGATTTTTGCGCTGTCCTGCATACCAGCCTGGTGCTGGATGGCGCCGCTTATGCCCACTGCGATATAAAGGCTCGGCCGAACCGTAGTACCAGTCTGCCCAACCTGGTGGTCGCGGTCGATAAAGCCAAGATCGATCGCCGCTCTTGTTGCTCCAGGCGCCCCGCCCAATGCGTTAGCGAGATCCCACACAAGCCTGAAATTCTCTTTTGAGCCGACTCCTGCCCCGCCGGCAACGATTATTCTCGATGCCTTGAGATTTACTTTCTTGTCCTGCCTGTGCTCTTTAATTATTTCCAGCGGCAGTTCATCCGCCTTGAGATGCACCTGTATTTCGATTATCTCTCCCTTACGACTCGTATCCGGCACCGGCATGGCCATAACGCCCTCACGCACCGTCGCCATCTGCGGCCAACGGTCGTAATTAATGATCGTCGCGATAATGTTGCCGCCAAACGCAGGCCGAACCTGGAATAAAAGGTTCTTGTGCACCGGCCCATCCTTACCCGCCTGGTGCTCGCCGATCTGAAGATCGGTGCAGTCCGCCGTCAGCCCAGCCTTTGTCGCGCTTGCGATACGCGGTGCAAGATCGCGCCCTGTAACCGTCGCTCCGAATAGGCATATCTGCGGCTCGTATTTATGTATAAGATCAAAAATGACCTTCGTATAGCTGTTCGTCTGGTAATGTTCAAGCAGGGGATGATCGGCAAGATAAACCACATCCGCCCCGTACCGAACAAGCGTTTGTCCCAGCGTCTTGATATTTGAACCAACAAGCACAACACCAAGCTGCACATTGAGCGTTTTCGCCAGTTCCTTGGCTTTCGACATCAATTCAAGCCCGGTATCCTCAAGTTTACCATGGTGCTGCTCGGCAAATACCCAGACCTGCCCGTTCCTGTTCACTCCTATCATTTTCTCACCTTTATAATCAGCATCGCTTCAGGCGATTCCTCAACTTTGCATTTTTAATTTTAAATTTTGAACTTATGCAATCGTCTTATCAACAATCAACTCGCGTATCATGCTGCGAATTCCATCTTCGCCCGGATCAACCGACTTGCTTTCCTTAGCCGTCAACACAACGCTCTGTATCCGGTGCACCTTTGTCGGCGAGCCGTCTCTGCCGCACCACTTAAGATCAGCCTCGATCATATCAAGGTCCCACTGTTTGATCAGCAGACCCTTTGCCTTAAGCTTATTGCATGCTTCTTCTGTGAGTTTCTTTAGCGTCGTTTCGTCCGCCCCAGCGTTAGCGGCTTTCGTTTCCACAGCCACTTCCGCCGGCGTCCGAGCATTCTTATATTTCATCAGCCGCTTGCCTCCCGAAACCCTCGGCTCATTGGCTGTATCTACCACCGTCAGCAGCGCCGGCAACTTGCACCGAACTTCCTGCCACCCGTGCCCTGTCGCACGACGCGCGGTAACAGATTTACCCTTAAGATCAATTAGCTCTTCAACGCATGTAACCTGCCCCATCCCAAGTTTCTCCGCGCACTGCGGTCCCACCTGGGCCGTATCACCGTCGATAGCCTGCCTGCCGCAAAGAACAATATCCGGATTGAACTTCTTCACCGCGCAGCTTAATATATAGCTTGTCGCCAGCGTATCCGATGCCGCCGCCCGCCTGTCCGTAACCAGGACCCCGTCATCCGCCCCGCGGAAAAGCGACTCACGCAAAACCCTTCCCGCCGCCGGCAGACCCATCGTTACCACCGTAACTTTGCCGCCGAATTTATCTTTTATTTGTATCGCCATCTCAAGGGCGTTGAGGTCTTCAGGATTGAAAATTGCCGGAAGAGCCGCGCGATTCACAGTCCCGTCCTCGTTCATCGCCTGGCCCGTAATTCGCTTCGTATCAGGCACTTGCTTTATAAGCACTACACAGTTATAAGACACCTTCGCTGCCTCCTTACACTAGAATGCAAACACATCGAACAATTTAATAAACTGGGGTAGTTTAGCGACGCTGGCCATCTTGTCAATATAAAACTATAACCAAAGGTCTAATACTGACTTAAGTAACAGTTTGAGGGTTGGCTCGGTAAGCAAAATTTGAAATCCGTTAGCTGGATTTTTTATGAAGGATTTGCCCTATTTGGCGCAGCGTAATCAGTGTTTAAATCTTTGTCTTCTTATTTCGCATTTACTTCGACGTTGAACGTTCGATGCTGAATGTTCAGCGTTCGT
>MHYB01000056.1:21251-21557 GCA_001824635.1 Planctomycetes bacterium GWF2_50_10 | reverse complement strand
CCATCTCCTGCCCAAACAGCACCTCCACCAGCTTGAGCGAAAACTCAATCGCAGTCGCAGGCCCCTGGCTCGTTATTACCTGCCCATCCGCCACTACCTTCACACCATGCTGGGCATTTTGCAACTTATCCGCAAAAGACGGATAACACGTCGCCTTTGCCGCCCCAACCAGCCCATGATGCTCAAGCACCACCGCCGGCGAAGCACAGATCGCCCCGTAATACCCGCCCCGCTCCTTTTGTCGCTTGAGTATCCCGGTAAGCTGGGCCGAATCCCGCAAATGCTCCGCCCCCGGCATCCCCCCCG
>MHYB01000056.1:12230-21223 GCA_001824635.1 Planctomycetes bacterium GWF2_50_10 | reverse complement strand
TACGCAATCCGCAATATGCACATCAGCCGTGATCTTCACCCCCCGCGAGCACGTCACCAGGAACTTCCCCGTCACCGACGCCACCGTCACATCCGCCTTCGCCCGCCTAAGCGTATCGATTATACAAACCGCCTCGATCTCTTCCGTCCCATCCGCCACCGGCACAAGCACTGACTTACCCATCTTCATCTCCTTACATTACCCCTATATCACCCCACCCCCCGCCAATTTTCAACCAAAATACACCCCATCACACAAAAGCAAATAACATTGCCATAATTTTGTCTCCATGATACACGCATTATGTACGCAATTACACAATTCCTAGGCGGGTTAAAGATGCGTGGTTCTCTGAAGTGTTGTAAAACCTGCTTGTTACAGGCTTTACAGAATACCCCCAAGGGGAGTCGAACCCCTGTCACATGGATGAGAACCATGTATCCTAGGCCACTAGACGATGGGGGCCTGAATCTACGTAGCTGGTCGAAAAAGAGTTATCCACGAGGAAACTTCTCGATAATAGCGGCGGAAGGAGTCGAACCTTCGACCTCAGGCTTATGAATCCCGCGCTCTAACCAACTGAGCTACGCCGCCGAAAACCGTAAAGCGTTGTAATATAATCAATATTATGAGAATTCGTCAATACTTTTTTCGTCGGGTCTAGTATTCTTTCCTAAAACTCTCCAAACCCCTACCGCTTTTCCCCAAACTTGCGTCTAGGCGTGCATCCCACCATCCATCAGTATGTTTTCGCCATTGATGTAAGCACTGGCTTGGGAAGCAAGGAATACCACCGGCCCTTTGATGTCGTCGTTGTTCGCCATGCGGCCGACAGGCACCTTTTTAGTATAATTCTGAAGGAAACGCTCGGGCTGATTCGCAAATATGCCCCCTGGGCTGATGGAATTAACCCTGATTTTCTTGTCAGCCAGTACCCTGGCAAGATACCGCGTCAGTGTGAACATGCCGCCTTTGTGGAAAAAATAGTCCGGCGGGGGATTGCCCATATCCGTGCCCTCATAATTTGACAGATCCGGCCCGAACATGCCCATCATCGAGCAGATATTCACGATCGAACCGCCCCCCGACTCCCCGATAAGTTCTGCCATTTCGCGGGTAATATCCATCATGCCGGTTGCGTTGATCCGCATCGATTCGGCAAACTGCTCCAGCGGCGAAGTGTAGGTCTTCATGGGCCGAGCCACTGCGTTATTGACAAAAACATCCAGCCTGCCGAATTTGCCTTTGATTTCTTCTTTAAGCTTCAGCACCGACTCATGTGCCGCCTGGTCAACTGTCATATAATGCGCATCCAGACCTCTTGCCCTGAACCCCTCTACAACGGGCTTGGCCTGGTCGGGGAATGGCGAAGCGGTTATCACAGTGCCGTGGGCTTCAAGCAAACCTTCCATAGTACAGCGGCCGTACTTGCCTTCGCCGCCGGTTATTAGTACCACTTTGTTTTTTAAACTGAGAAGATCGTTAACATTCATTGTTTAATCCTTGTAAACGCTTTTGGTTACGGCCGAACTGCTTTTGCCGAATGCTTCAAGAATGGGCTTAAAATAACCAGACAGCCCAACTACATCCGCACCAACGCTAACGAACTGATAGCCCATGTTGATAAGATCCTGTAGATTGCCCGTGCCTCCGACGGTGCCGGCGAATTTGCCTTTTTTGTTCGCCACCTCGGCAATACGCTTGCGGGTTTCGGCTATGAGAGGATTATCCCACTTGCCGGGTGTACCGATACCCTGACTGAAATCGCCCGGGCCAAAGAAGATCATGTCGATGCCGGGTAGTTCGCAAATTGCTTCGAGATCATTTAATGGTTCGGGGTCTTCGATCTGAACAACGACAAAACGTTGTTCATTTGCGATCTTAATATATTCATTGAAATCTACAAGACAGTAAGCACCATCCGCATTGCCACCATCGACGGCCCTGCGGCCTATCGGATGGAAACGCGTTTGCCAGACAACCTTTTTAGCATCTTCGAGGCTCATCACATGTGGAACCATGATGCCCGCTGCATCCGCTTCGAGCGGCTGGATATGTGAGCTGTAAGAGCCACGCGCAACACGGACCATGGTGTCACAATCATGAATTTTGGCTGCTCGTATCTGATTTTCAACAGTCTGCCAATCGGTGGGCACATGCTCCATGTCGATCCAGACGCAGTCAAAACCGCACATCGCGGCGATTTCAACAACTCTCGGATCGTTGAGATTTATTTTAACACAACTGGCCACCTGGCCTGCTCGCAATTTTTTCAAAACTTTACTAGGACGCATTTTCATTGTGGTCTTTCCTTAATCTATTGCAACCTTAAATACGATTTTGTGAACTTTGCACTCACTTATCATGGTCCTGCATGGCCCGTGGCCATCTTCTGGGAACAGTATGCAGAACATACCCTTGCTCATGCGTATTTCGCTGAAACTGGATGGCTGATCATAAAGTGCCGCCTCATCTTTTTCGTTGTACGCCTTTGATTCCTTGAGCTTTGAAATATGCTCAACAAAAATGCTCTCTTCACCATCGACCACAAATTGAATATCCAGGTATTTTTTATGCGCCTCAAACAGACCGTTTGATCTTGGCTTTGTCGTATAGTTCTGAACAAGAAAATACAGCTTACTTGTCTCCACTTCGTGTTTGCCTTCCGCCTTTTCGCCAATATCTTTAGACCCAAGCAATTCGAGTGCTTTTGCAATGCGTGGCGATACGGCTTTATAGAGATGTTCGTTTTCAATTCTGTCAACTATCATATTTATTCCTTACTTAAAGTGAAATTGTCATGCCGCCCTGCTCCAGGCTTTCTTTACCTGCAATAAGCGTGCGGATGATATTTTCTGTTTTATTGAAATCCAGGCGAGAGCTGCCCTGCTGCACCGAGCGGACAAACTCAATAATATTATTGCGGAACATAGCATACCAATTCTTGTATTCTATAAGCCGCCAGCCCGACTGGCCGAATATCGAAATTTGAAATGTGGGCGTAATATCATAAAACAGGTGCACCGTCGCGAGCATACCGGTTTCAAATTCAATATAGACTATATCCTTGTGGGACGTGCTTATATGTTTGATATTGGAGGCCCTGGGATCGTCAAGCAATGCAAAAAGTCCTTCAAGCATATGCACACCGTACTTAGTCCAATCCTTTTTACCGACTGCGGTGGCAAGTTCAATTTTGCCGAGTTGGGCAAATTCAGTCTTTACCGATTGACTCTCGGCAGCATATCGCATTGATGAGCACGACATCAGCAGTTTGCCATCTTCAGCATGCTTCTTGAAATACTCAAGGTCATGCAGCGTAATTGCCAGCGGCTTATCGACAAAAATAGGAATACCTGCATCCAGGAACGGCTTTGCCATGGCGACGTGGTTTTCTGGGTCATCACGCGTGAGCATAACGGCATCGACCTGCCCAACCATGTCTTCAAACCTGTCTACCACATTCTCGATCAGACATGCCTTGGCGATGTGATCGGAAAGTTTGCGTTCCTGCGCCCACACATGCGTTACCTGGGCACCTTCGATGCCCAGTGTGCCCCGGTTAGCATTTAGATATACGGGGATGCCAGCGTATCCGCAGTTGGCCATTTCCGATTCGTTATAGTTGCCGTTGACTATAGTCGACCACGAGTACGGGTGACCATTGCCTTCGGACATTCCGATTACACCAATTTTAAGCATATTAATATTTCCCATATTTTTCAACAAGAGCGGGCAATTTGGCGATCCTGTCCCATGAGGCATCCGGCGGCACTTGGTCACCGGCCGCCATAAAGAGCCTGAATGAATCATGACGTGTTTCGAGCCACTGGACTACACAATCTTCAAATTCCTCATCTGTCGCGGTGGGGCCGAAAATATTGGCCGGAATCCCTCCGGACAGGATCATGTCCTTGCCTGCCTGAGCACGCGCCTGTGCCGGGCTTAGCGTAAACATCGGTGCCGGGGTTGCCGCATCGATGCAGTCCGCCCCGCACTGGGCAAAATTTGAAAGGCAGCCATTCATCTCGCCGTCAACATGTACTGCAAGATATTTTGATCGGGCATGCAGACGTTGGGCGACTTCGGCATAATAGGCCCGGCTGTACTCGTTAAACATCTTGGGATTCTGAACATTGGAATCAAAATTGTCGCTGATTATAAGCACCTCAAATGGCCCATCTATCAACTCATCCAGAATACGAATGTTGCATTTATTCACAGATTCGATCAATGCCTTTGTTTCTTCGGGTGCGTCGAACATTGCCATGCATGTATTTTCAACCCCGAAATTTCGGGAGATAAGATACCCCAACCCCGAATAAGGCAACATGCTATAGATCACACCCAGTTCCCCCATCGCATCACGCCACATCTGATACCGGTCCCAGCAAGCGCGGACTTTGTAGCGATCCATGACATATTTGATAATTTCAAAATCCTTGACCGTTTTAATCAGATGCTCGCGAATATTGTATGAATAACTTATAGGTGAAAAAACTCTCTCTTCTTCGATACTGCCAAGCGGAGTCGAAATTTTCCGGTGAAAAACACCGTTCGAATCGGTCCAAGCCTCATCGCTTATGGCATCATCTTCAAAATACAGATCGAAATGTCCACCCATCTCCACATATGAGACGGCATTAAGCTGTTTATGCAGATCAACTAGTTTTGTGTCAATGCCCTTAAAACCGGTAAGATCAAACGCAATTTTGTAATTAGCTTTATACCAGTGCGACAGATCAAGTAAAAGCGGTACCTGGTCCGGCTTTTTGCCCGCATAAACTGAAAGAACACGCTGACGTGGGGTCATAAATTCCTTTTAGTATTAAGTCCAGCCGTTACGGTCCCATGCGGCCAAATCAAGAAAGACTGGGTCCGGATAGGCCAACTCCTGTAAACGCGCAAGTTTCTCGCCATCAAAATAGCATCCGTCAGCCAAACTGACGGCGCTATTCAGGAACTCGATTTTATCTATACCGACAAGAACTGATGATACATCCTTGAAAGACAGCACGAATTTTGTCGCAAGGTCAGAAAGCGAACTGCAGCTTTCATCCAATGCACCTAAATATTTTTTTCTGTGCTCGTTGACTGCTTTGAGCTTTTCATGCATCAGATCAGGGGCGTTATCAGTCAGCAGACCTCGCATAAGGACAGAACGCACCATTATGCCCACACCGGTTTGGGCGGCACATGGGAAAAGCTCCGCCGCGGATTGATCCATTAAATTAAAGGCAAGCTGGATGACATTCCAGCGGCCACTTTCCATGGCAAACTTGGAATCGGCGCATCCGTAAGTCGACACCCCGACGCTCCGGGCAAGACCTTTTTTCTTTATATCGCAGAAAGCCTGCGCAACCTCGTTACTCTCGAGGATCTCGCGGTCGACGCTATGTGCGAGGAAGACGTCGACATAGTCGGTTTTCAGTGATTTGAGGCTTTGAGTTATGGACTCATTGAGAAAATCACTCAGAGCTCGGCCTATGCGGACTTTTTTGTTTTCGTCCCGCAAATGCGGGCACTTGGTACAAACTACTACTTTATCGCGTATGCCTGCAAGAGATTTACCTATACGCTCTTCCGAAAGGCCATACATGCGAGCGGTATCGAAGAAATTAATGCCTTTGTCAACTGCCGCCCGGACAAGGGCTATTGCTTCCTCTTCGGCCATAAGGTGCCTATGGAGACCATAGGCAACACCTATTTCAACGCCGCCAAATGCAATTTCCGATACTTTAATTCCGGTTGCGCCAAGATTTCTGAATTTCATAATAATTAAACCATGTCCGCCGGCTCTTCGGTAAGGCCGGTTTTCAATAAAAGCTTTAATCTGATTTTGTCACGCTGCTGCAACGCTTCCAGCATTCCCCTGTGCAGTTTTGCCGTCTGAAACAGCTGCTCCTGTGAAAGCGTGCTGGGCACTTTTATTGATCTTGAAAGCGGCAGATTTGCCCTCTCATATACTTCCACGAGCTTTTTACTGTACCCAGCTTTTATAAGCACTCTATGAAAGTGCAGATCAGCCTCAAAAACACCCAGAGCATAGCTGTTTTCAGCAAGGGCCTCCATCAGCTTTACTATACTTTCCAGCTCCTCAATGTCACAGGGCTGCGCTTTTTCTACTGCCAATTCAGCTGCCGCAGATTCCAGAACGATACGCATGAAGTTCACTTCCTGCATATCCTCGCTGCTGAAGTCGCGTACAAAAAAACCGCCTTTCGGCCCCGAAACGAGCAATCCTTCGCCAAGCAGACGGCAAAAAGCCTCCCGCACGTCAGCCCGGTTTACATTTAGACTCTGCGCCCATTCGGTTTCCTTAAGTCGCTGCCCGGCTTCAAGAACTCTAGCCACAAGCAGTTCGCGAATTCGAGCATATGCAAGTTGTCCCTGATTAGCTTTTTGCATGAAATAAGCCTACTGTAATGCCAACAAAAACGCAATAAAAATGTGAGCATTTTTGAGTGACGACATATTGCGTAATTCACTACTGTCCGTTAACGTTTTAGGAAATTGTTGTAAGCCTAATAAACATAAAAGGTTGTGAGAGAAAATTGTTGTAATCGATTTCAACTCGTCCTTAGATTTTGGCCAAAGCACTTAAAATGCCAAAGCCACGGTCGTAGTTCCCGTGGCTTTTAAAGTATTCGCAAATTTATATTTCATTTAGCCAAGCTGAAATAGCTTTCATTCCACCTGCAATGATTTTTGAAGTCCGTTATTGACGTTTTTTCATTTATCGTCAGGCATTCTATGTTTGCCATTTCCGCAAAATCCTGCATATATTCTGATGTTATTGCCATGCTAAAGCCCGTGTGATGTGCCCCGCCGCCTAATATCCAGGCCTGGGCGGCTGTTTTGAAATCCGGCATAGGTTTCCAAAGCACTCTTGCCACGGGCAATTTCGGCAGAGCTTTCGGGCTGCTTTCCACCACGACTTCATTGACAATCATTCTGAATCGGTTGCCCATATCAACGACTGTGGCATTGAACCCTTTGCCGCAGGCAACGTCAAAAACGAGTCTGGCAGGGTCGTTTTTTTCGCCAATGCCAAGGGGCAAAACCTCCAGTTTTGGTTTTGTGGAGGCTATGCTCGGACAAACCTCAAGCATGTGCGCCCCAAGTACCATCATATTGTTGGGATCCAAATGGTAAGTGTAATCCTCCATGAACGATGTACCGCCTTTAAGCCCATGCGCCATCACCTTCATGGCCCGCACCAAAGCCGCTGTTTTCCAGTCACCTTCTCCCCCAAAACCATAGCCGTCAGCCATCAGGCGTTGAACGGCAAGGCCAGGCAGCTGCTCAAGCCCGTGGAGGTCCTCAAATGTGGTCGTAAAGCCCTTAAAATCCCCTGCTTCCAGGAACATCCGCATGCCAAGCTCGATTCTAGCGGCATCATTCAAAGAATTTTTGATATCAGCGGCATTTTGGATTTCATATTCGTCACCATATTGCTTGACCAGCTTATCAACCTGGGCATCCTCAACTTTTCTTACACATGCAACCAGATCGCCTACGCCATAGCCGTTAACGGAATACCCAAACTTTATCTGGGCTTCGACTTTATCGCCCTCGGTTACCGCCACCTCTCGCATATTATCACCGAACCTGCATATCCTGGCGCCCTGCATGTCCTGCCAAGCACAGGCAACGCGCATCCAGACATTCAGTTTTTCGATCGTATCACGATCCTGCCAGTGTCCCACAACCACCTTGCGATTTTTACGCATGCGGGAACAAATAAATCCAAATTCCCTGTCGCCGTGAGCGGCCTGATTTAAATTCATGAAATCCATATCGATAGTCGCAAATGGGATATCACGATTGTGCTGCGTATGCAGATGCGCAAAGGGCTTTTTAAGTGCGTTCAAACCCGTGATCCACATCTTGGCCGGTGAGAACGTATGCATCCACATCACAAGGCCCGCGCATACACTGCTGTTATTGGCTTCGAGGCAAATGTGCGTAATTTCTTCCGGAGTTTTAACCACGCTTTTAAAAAGCATCCTGCATGGCAAATTGCCTTGAGAATTGAATTGCTCAACGATCTCGGACGAATTCTTTTCAACCTGCTTCAAAACTTCCGGACCGTAAAGATGCTGAGAACCGGTAACGAACCATACTTCATAATCTTTGATATGGATCATATTGTATCCTGCCTGTTTTTCTGACCATAATAAGCATCTTTGCCGTGCTTGCGAAGGTAATGCTTGTCCAGCAAAATCGTATCTATATCCTTGATTGCGGGATTTATAAGTAATGTTCCAAAAGCTATCCTCGCCACCTCTTCAAGCACAACTGCGGATTCAACCGCCGAAGCTGCGTTTTTGCCCCAGGTAAATGGGCCATGATTGGCAACAAGCACCGCCGGCACCTGCATCGGATCTCTGTCTTTAAACGTATCCGCGATTATTCTGCCGGTGTTTAGCTCATAATCACCCTTTATCAGCCCCGAATCCATAACAGCCGTAACGGGCACTGCCCCGTAAAAGTAGTCCGCATGCGTTGTTCCGAGGCATGGGATGCACTTGCAGGCCTGTGCCCACATCGTTGCGTATTTGGAATGCGTGTGACAAACTCCTCCCAGAGCCGCAAACCTGCGGTATAACTCCAAATGGGTCGGGGTATCCGAAGAAGGGTTTAAAGAGCCTTCGACGATCTTGCCGTCGAGGTCCAGCAATATTATTTTTTCAGGAGTTAACTGGTCATATGCAACCCCGCTGGGTTTTATCGCTATAATATTGTTTTTACGATCTATGCCGCTAACGTTGCCCCAACTATACAAAACCAGGTTTTGCTCTTTAAGCTCGAGATTGGCCCTGCATACCTCTTCTTTGAGTTCTTCCAGCATTATGAAACCGCCGATTCTTTTATTTTAAGCAGATTTTTCATTACGTTGCCTAGCTGGCATGTGCTGTTTTGAATACCGAATGCATCATGTAACTGCCCGTAAATGCGGTAAAGCTTCTTATAAATTTTATGATTTTCGG
>MHYB01000056.1:5827-12196 GCA_001824635.1 Planctomycetes bacterium GWF2_50_10 | reverse complement strand
TAAAATTGTCGTATCCGCCGGCCGCGCTGCCGGCAACAACCGCTGCCGCCACTGCCGAACCCAGCGCGCAAGTCTGAGATGAAGCCGATATTTTCATTTCTCTGCCGGTGATATCAGCGTATATCTGCATCACCAGCGGATTCTTTTCAGCAATTCCGCCGCAGTTTACCACCTGATCGACTTTCACCCCGTATTCTTCAAATCTGTCGATTATCTTCAGAGCACCAAAGGCGGTTGCTTCGATCAAAGCCCTGTATATCTCGTGTGCCTTGGTATGAAGCGTCTGGCCCAGTATAAGGCCGGTAAGCCTCTGGTCAACCAGCACAGTGCGGTTGCCGTTGTTCCAATCCAGGCAGATCAGGCCCGACTGGCCCGGCTTGAGTATTTGGGCTTTCTCAGTAAGTTCCTGATGCGACAAACCGGCAGTACTTACATACCAGTTGAATATATCCCCGACCGCGGATTGCCCAGCCTCAAGTCCCCAGAAGCCCGGCACCACGGAACTGTCGACTATTCCGCAAATTCCAGGCACATCAGCGAGCTGCGTTGATTTGGGCGCAATTACCATATCGCAGGTACTCGTGCCGATGATCTTAACAAGTGTGCCTGCTTTGATACCTGAGCCGACCGCGCCAAGATGAGCATCAAATGCACCCATCGCAACGGGAATACCTTCAGGCAGCCCAAGCCGATTTGCCCACTCTTTGCATAGTTTTCCCGCCGCAGTGTCGATGGCGTATGTCGTAGAGCCTAACGTTTGGCGAAGTTTACCCAGCTTAGGATCAAGCATAGATAAAAATTCACTGTCCGGGTAGCCTCCCCAGCTGTCACTGAACATTGCCTTATGCCCTGCCGCGCATCTGCTTCGTTTGATGATTTTCGGATCGCTTGTACCCGTCAAAAGCCCCGTCATGTAATCGGTATGCTCCAGCCAGGTGTGAGCCGCGTCAAAAACCTGCTTATCAACTCGCAGGCAGTGCAGTATCTTGCTGAAAAACCATTCCGATGAATAGATCCCGCCGCATTTGGCAAGATATTGCGGCCGGTGCTTTCCGGCAAGCTCGGTTATCTGGGCCGCCTCGGCATAACCTGTGTGATCCTTCCAAAGCCAGCTCATCGCGTTTAAATTGTCTTTGAACTGGCTTTTTATGCCAAGAGGCATCCCGGCCTCATCGACTGGCATCGGGGTCGAGCCTGTAGTGTCAACACCTATACCGATGACTTTTGACGATTCAAAATTCGGATCGGCTTTTTTAGCCGCTCGCAAAACGTTTTTGACAGTAACTTCAAGACCGTCAATATAATCCTGCGGGTTCTGACGGGCAACATTATGATCCGATGGATCAAGCATTATGCCCATATCACCGGTGGGGTAACCATAAACATCGGTCACCAGTTCAAGGCCATTAGAAACATCTACGATTATGCATCGAACCGAATTGCTTCCGTAATCAATACCTATTGTGTATGGCATAATAACTCCGAAACATACAAAAATTATAAAACATGCAGAATTATAACCTTCATTCCCAGAAACCCAAACGGCATTTTGGGGCAGAACCCTAGAAATACCGTTTCGCTTTGTAAGAGGCTGGGTTGTTGTCAACGAGTCAATTAGTCTTAAATATAGTCATTCAACGTATTTTCCAGCAATTCCTGCCTGCCCGATTGTAAAGCCGGCTCGCCGTTTGCAAGCGTGTATTTTTCAAGCTGTTCGAAGCCAAGTTTCCTTTTCTCGATCTTTTTGCCAAAATCCGTATCCCAGCCTGCGTACCGTCCCTTGATCGCCTTAGTGAATTTGCCTTCCTTGATCATCCGGGCTGCATTTTTAAGGCCCCTTGCAAAAGCGTCCATCGCGCCGATATGTGCGGTAAAGAGGTCTTCCGGATCGATCGACTGCCTGCGAAGCTTTGCGTCGAAATTCAAACCGCCCGTTGTAAAGCCCCCTGCCTTAAAAATGGTATACATGGCCAAAGTTGTTTCATAGATGTCTGTCGGGAACTGATCCGTATCCCAGCCCAGGAACAAATCGCCCCGGTTGGCATCCACAGACCCAAGCATATTATTTATCGCGGCAAGCTCAAGCTCATGCTGG
Source organism: Planctomycetes bacterium GWF2_50_10 (assembly GCA_001824635.1). Taxonomy (GTDB): domain Bacteria; phylum Planctomycetota; class Phycisphaerae; order Sedimentisphaerales; family GWF2-50-10; genus GWF2-50-10. The sequence continues at coordinate 10,101 of MHYB01000056.1, read as the reverse complement.
AATGAATGCCCTGCTAGCGTCGCATGATTAGCTTCGATATTCATTTTGAAGTGATCTTGCAGCCCGTACTTCTGCAGAAAAGCGATGCAGTTGCCTGTATCGAAATCGTACTGGTGCTTGGTGGGTTCCTTGGGCTTGGGCTCGATATAGAACTGCCCGCGGAAGTTAATTTTCTTTTTATAATCCACCGCCATCTGCAGCAGCAATGCCAGATGATCAAGCTCACGGTCCATATCGGTATTGAGCAGCGTTTCATATCCCTCGCGCCCGCCCCAGAAAACATAACCCGCACCGCCGAGTTCCTTTGTCACTTCCATTGCTTTTTTGATTTGGCTTGCCGCGTACGCGAATACTGCCGGTGATGGATTTGTCCCGGCACCCGCCATAAACCGCCTGTGGCTAAAGGCATTTGTCGTGCCCCAAAGCAGCTTTATGCCGTTATCCTTTTGTAATTTCTTCGCGAGTTTTACAATTTGGTCCAGCCGCTTATTGGTTTCTGCTAGATTATCAGCCTCAGGCGATATATCCCTGTCATGAAAGCACCAGAACTCAACACCCAGCTTGGAAAATAGTTCAAACGCTGCGTGCATCGTGTCCTCTGCGTTCTGCATCGGATCAGCGGAACTGTTATAGGAACGGATCATCGTGCCAGGCCCGAACGGGTCGGAACCTGTGCCCTTGAATGTGTGCCAGTAACAAACCGCAAAACGCAGGTGCTCGGCCATTGTCTTGCCGAGTACCTTTTCCCGCGGATTGTAATACTTAAAGGCAAGCGAATTCCTGGAATCAGGCCCCTCGTACTTGATTTTTGATACACTTGGAAAAAACTGGTTCATTATTGCTCCCTGTTTGGATTACTTATTTTCCTTGATTTGCGAGTTCAGCACGCCCGCCCATCTTTGATACGCTTCCTGGTATGCCGCCATAGAAGACGTTTCCGGCTCGACAGTTTGCTTGCATTCAAGACCGCCAAACGCCTCCGCAGTATTTTTATAAAGCCCTGCACCCATCCCCGCTCCGCGAGCCGCCCCTTGTGAGCCGTCCGTATTGAAAAGCTCGATCCTTGCGTTTGTCACCGTTGCGAATGCTTTCGCAAACACCGGCGAAAGGAACATATTGGCCCAGCCCGCCCGAATCGTCTTGATCTCAATACCGATGCCTTTCATGATATCAAGGCCGTAATTAAGAGCGAACACAATCCCTTCCTGTCCCGCCCGCAGAACATGCGACTTGCCATGAATGTTAAAGTTCAACCCATGCACCTGCGCACCGATATTTTTATTTTTCAGCGTCCGCTCCGCGCCGTTGCCGTAAGGCAATATGACTAGTCCATCCGAACCAATAGGAGCTTTTGCGGCGATCTCATTCATCTCGGCATAATCCATCCCGCTGCCGATATTGTGCTTTAGCCAGCTGTTTAGTATTCCCGTTCCATTTACGCAAAGCAGCACGCCGTAACGAGGCGATTCTTTGCTGTAATTGACATGCGCAAACGTATTGACCCGTGATTGAGGATCATACTTAGCCGATGCCCCGATGCCATACACTACGCCCGATGTACCTGCCGTAGTAGCGATCTCACCTGGATTGAGCACATTAAGTGAAAGAGCGTTATTGGGCTGATCTCCCGCGCGATACGAGATCGGCGTCCCGGCTTTAAGACCAAGTTCATTCGCTGCCAAAGAAGTAATTTCGCCCTGGATGCTGAACGTCGGCACTACTTCGGGCAAAAGCTCCGAAGAGATACCGTACTGGCCCAGAACAATATCCGCAACCGATTTCGTTTGAAAATCCCACAGTATACCTTCAGAAAGCCCAGAAGGCGTGGTAACTATTTTATCCGTCAGACGCATGGCGATATATTCGCCCGGCAGCATAGCCTTATGTATTTTCGAATAGATCGCCGGCTCGTTGCTTTTGACCCACTTAAGCTTCGAAGCCGTGAAATTCCCAGGAGAATTCAATAATCGTCCAAGACATAGATCCGCGCCGATTTTTTCAAACGCCTCGTTGCCTATTTCAACCGCTCGGCTGTCGCACCAGATTAGCGCCGGCCGTAGAACGCGTTTATTCTCATCAACGACAACAAGCCCGTGCATCTGGTAGGAAACACCGATCGCCTTAATATCCCCGGCGGAAATTTTGCTGTTATGCAAGATCCGCGAGGTTGCGATTTTCAGATTCTCCCACCACATATCCGGATCCTGCTCTGCCCAACCCGCCTGTTTAGCATCAATATGCATTTCCTTCTCAGGTGAACTCGCAGATGCCACGCATTTGCCGCTTTGTACATCCAGCACAGTGGCCTTTACCGATGAACTGCCGATATCATAACCTAGTAGATACATTCCAACACCTGTCCATTTCTGGTTGTTAGCAGTCTATGTTATAACCGATTTCCGCTTGTTAAAAGGCCTTTTTGCGTTATAATATAACCACTTTACGCACGAGTTATACAATGAAAAAAGTCCTTGTCATTGCGGATACTTCCAGGGTCGTCGGCCGCCAGATGCTCAGCGGTGCCCAGCGGTATATCTCCGCCTTTGCCCATTGGCAGGTGCACACCCGCCCTCCAGAATATCTCCACGGCCCAAAAAGGAAAATATTTAACCTGGATTTGCTCAACTTCGATGGGCTTTTTATTTGCGATGCCCCGAATATCTCACAGGTCTTGGCCGTCAACATACCCAAGGTGGTTCATAATAGTCACAATGAAAACGTTCCCGGCGCCAGCCTAATAATAACCGATTCTGACAAGATCGGCAAAATGGTAGCTGATTACTATATTTCCCTCGGCTTCAGGAATTTCGTTTATTGCGGCTTCAACAACCTGTTTTGGTCGGATAAACGCTTTGCAAGTTTCAGCGCATATCTCCTCGAAAAAGGTCTGTCAAATATCTTTGAATACCGCTCCGGCCAGTCATCAAGCCAAATTGACGAACGGGCGAGCATGGCGAAATGGCTGAAAAATTTACCCAAACCTCTTTGCGTGTTCGCCTGTAACGATGATTGCGCCATTTACGTTCTTGAGGCGTGTAAAGCGGTTTCGATCAATGTACCTGAAGAAGTGGCCGTCATAGGCGTCGATAATGATGAATTGGTATGCAACCTGTCTTCGCCGCCATTATCCAGTGTTCTGCTGAATTTTGAAAATACGGGCTTTGAAGCCGCAAAGCACCTCGATCAACTCATGAGCGGCGATCGAAAAACTCGGATCCTCCTTGTCCAGCCGCTCGAAATAATTAAACGACAGTCAACTGACATTCTCGCCACAGACAATAAGGAAGTTATCTCCGCCCTGGTTTATATTCGCAACAATTTTCATAAGCAGATCCAGGTCACCGATGTAGTGGCAGCCACAAATCTTTCTCGACGAGAATTGGAATACCGCTTTAAACAATTTTTGCGCAAAACCATCAAGGCAGAGATCAACCGACTCAGGACGGATTATATCAAAAAAAAGCTGCTCAACAGCAATGAGTCTGTAAAAACGATTGCGCATGGCTTATCATTCAGCGACACAGAGCACTTCTGCAGGTATTTCAAAGGCTTAGTAGGCCTGTCACCGCTGAAATTTCGAAAAATGCGCCGCCTGAACTGAAAAATTTTATCTATAACTGTACCGTTTGGCAGTTCCTGTTAGACTCCAAAGCCGCCGTAAAAAGCTTATGGCTCAAAGCCGCTTCATCAGCCGTAACGCAGCCCGCAAATTTCTTTGGAGCCTTGCCGTGAGCCAGTTCATAGCAGAAAGCAGCCCACATTTGCAGTATCGAATCTGAAAAGCCCGTTTGGAAGATGCCACCCGTTATGGATTTATAAGCCAGGTCATGGCTCATCTCAATTCGCTGCCACGCCTGCTCACCGCCCTTGTATTCAAGCACATACAGCGTATTGATCTCACTGCTGCTCCATTTTGCGCACGCTTTCGTGCCCCATATTTCCAAATACCAGTTATTTTTATTCCCTGGTGCTATACGATGCGTTTTGATCGTCAACGGGAACTGCTGGCCGCTTACCTTATCCTGAGCCTGGCAAAACAGCGTCGCATTATCCCACGTCTTGCACGGAGCCATGCCGCCTTTACCATCCGGCCGCTCCTTGACAACTTTGGAAAGAATCGCCCGCACATTCACCGGCATCCACCCAGCCCTGAATGGCACATGACAGGCGTGCATGCCCAGATCACCCATGCAGCCGTACTCCCCATTAAATTCGATCATACGCTTCCAGTTTATAGGCTTATTCGCATCCAGGTCGCTGGAATGCAGGAACCC
>MHYB01000056.1:0-5803 GCA_001824635.1 Planctomycetes bacterium GWF2_50_10 | reverse complement strand
AAACGCCTGCGCGTCGATCATGTCGCCGATACGCCCAACAGCCGGAAAAAACGGCGACTCACTCGAACAGCGGACAAAAACCTGGGGATGCTTCTTTATCGTCGCCAAAATCGCCTCGTTTGCGGCCTTATCGATACCGAACGGCTTTTCACCAAGCAGGTGCTTGCCCGCCTCGATCGCGGCGCAGTACATCTCCTGGTGCAGGTTATGCGGCACAGCGATATATACTGCTTCGACATCTTTATTCGCCAGCAGCTCTTTATAATCTTTGGTAACCTGCGTTATCGTGGAGAAATTCTGCGTATACCACTGCATGATCTTTTCACTTGCATCACAGATCGCCACGATTTCCGGCTTTACGTCCATTTCAGGCAAATGGCACCATCGTGCTACAGCACTTGCAAACTCACGGCCCATCAGACCGCAGCCGATTATTCCGAATTTGACAACTCTCATTTAGAGCAGCTCCTTTTCGGCTTCACCGATCGATTCATCAATAATATCAAGGCCTTTGAGCAGAACTTCATCTTCCATAACGATCGGCGGGCTCATGCGGAGAATATGCCCCGCGGGTATCCACGCCAGCCCCTTGCGGAAGGCTTTTTGATATACTAGTTTTCCGGCCGCGTTGAAAGGCTCTTTGGTCGCCTTGCCCTTTACGAGTTCAATACCCATCAGGCATCCCTTTGCGCGGACATCACCGATTATAGGATGATCGGCTTTCATCTTTTCCATTCTCTTGATGGCAAGATCACCAAGATGAGTCGCCCGCTCAAGCAGGTTTTCTTCTTCAATCGCTTCAATACAGGCCAGAGACGCCGCACATGCCATTGGATTTCCGCCATAGCTGCTCGATGCTGAAATCGATTCAAAAGATTCCTTGAACTTTTCTCTTACGGCTACACAAGTGACTGGGAAACCATTTCCAAACCCTTTACCTATAGTAACGATATCCGGCACAACATCCCAATGTTCCATGCACAACCATTTGCCCGTTCTGCCGAAACTTGTAAGCACTTCGTCTATCATCAGCAATATGCCTTTTTGATCGCAATACTTGCGAAGCTTCGGGAAGAAATCATCCGGAGGCATAATCGAACCGCCCCAGCCCTGTATCGGCTCAAGCACAAAACCCGCAACATTGCCCACAGTGCCCTTATCAATAAACTCATCAAAAAATTCTATGTATTTATCTGAATCAGGCGTACCGTCAGGTTTTGTAAATAAAGGCCTGTAAGTATTCGGGCGAGGCACCATATACATACCCGGAGCCCTGCAGACACCGTAAACGCTTGAGCGGATATGCCCTAGCGAAACGCCGCCGTAAGTTTTACCGTGGTAATCGTAAAAACATGAAATCATTTCATTTTTGCCAGTCGCGGCACGAAGCACCCGCTGGCCCGCCTCAACCGCCGTAGTACCCGAATCATAAAACTGAAAGCCGGTAAGATCACCCGGCAATATTTCGGCGAGTTTTTCAACAAGCCTGGTTTTGATCTCGGTAGTAAAATCATGGCAGTTCATCATCCGTCCAGCCATCGCCTGCACAGCTTCGGTAACCTTCGGATGACAATGCCCTAATGTCGTCACATATATGCCGGATGAAAAATCGATGTACCTGTTGCCATCAACATCAACCAGTTCACAGCCTTTGCCATGATCGAAAACAACCGGAAATAGTTTGACCTGCTCGCTAAGGCCCTTAAAATATTTTGTGCACCTTGCATGCAGGCTGTTCGATTTTGGTCCCGGCGGCACAACTTTTATATCCGGAACACTGTTTAAATCCAGATGCGCCCATTTGGGAGCAGAAACGATCTTATTAGAAGCCATACTGATACTCCTGTTAAATTTCACAAATGATTACTTTGGAACCAATCTTTTTTAATCCAGCCAGTTGAGCCTGGGTGATTTTGCTGTCAGTTATCAATGAATCAACTTCATTAACGAATCCGCTGCCCGCAAGAGCCGTCTTGCCTATCTTCGAACTGTCGCTCAGAATGTAAGTATGCTTTGCCCGGCCACGAATTTTTTGGTCGACCCGCGCTATGCGAGTATCGGCGTTATAAAGCATACCATCTTCGCCGATGCCGTCCGCTCCTTGAAATGCTATATCAGCAGCGAGCGTATCAAGCGTTGCCTCCGTGATCGCACCTGTCAAATCGGGGCTGCCTTCACATATACTCCCTCCAAGCAGTATCGTTTGCACGCCGGCAGAGAATTGCAGCACCGAAGCCACCGCCAGGCTTGGCGTTATTACTGTAATATTCTGGTACCCCTTGAGTAGGTATGCCAGCTCAAGCGTCGTAGTGCCCGTATCAAGGATCAGGCGACTACCGGGCCGGACTAGTTTAATAGCCTCGCGTGCTATCGCCTGCTTGGCTTTCAAATTGGCCTTGCGACGTGCGGCAAAATCGAATTCAAAGATCATCCTCTCAGCCGCCACAACTCCGCCATGAGTTTTACGAACCGCGTTTGCCTGTTCCAGTTTGGCAAGATCGCGATGGATCGTCATTTCAGTCACCTTGAACCGACATGCAAGCTCAGATATCTTCAGCGATTCCTGCTTTGCAAGCAGTTCACGGATCGTGGTCTGTCTGGCCTGGGCCGGTACTGAATTTTTCTTTGCCATACTGTTGACTCGAACACCATCATATGTTATACATAGACAAATATAACATATTCTAACATTACTGCAAGCAAATTTTTTGCTATCCGCATTAGAAAATGTGAATTAGGATAAGACGTATGGCTTCGTTGCTCATAAAGAATGTAGATGTCGTTTTAATCGACAAAATAGCCGCTGCTTCATCCATCCTGGTGGAGAATGGCAAAATCCGATCTATTGACGCCACATTGGAACACGCGGCCGATGAGACCATTGATGGCACCGGCCTTCTCCTTGCCCCCGGATTTAGAGACCTCCACATCCATGGCATGCACAACAACATAATAGATGACGGCCCCGACGATCTTGAAACGATTTGCCGCATTTTACCCCAATATGGTGTAACAGGCTTTTTGCCCACCGTATGCCCCCTGCCCAAAGGCAAGGATTCAGCTTTCTTAAAGCAGCTTTCCAAAACCAAATCAGCAGGTACCCGAATATTGGGCTTCCATCTCGAAGGCCCCTTCCTGTCGAAAACCGGCGCCCTCCCACCCGATGCCCTGGGCAATGCTGATGCCCAGCGCGTAAGCGCATTGATTGATGCCGCCAAACCATATAAAGCGATATTTTCCATTTCACCTGAATTTGAAGGCATTACAGCCCTTATCGATACTATGGCCGCCAATTCCACCCCTGTTTTCATAACTCACACAGCCGCAACTGTTGAGCAGACCCAGGCCGCTATTGCTCACGGAGCTCGCCACGCAACCCACTTCTACGATGTGTTCCCGTGCCCAAATGAAAGGGATGGCGGCGTAAGGCCATGCGGAACCGTCGAGGCTATATTGGCCCAGCATGAGACCACTGTCGATTTCATACTTGACGGCGAACATGTCGATCCCGTTGCTGTGCAAATGGCCCTCGCCTGCAAAGGTCCGGGCGGCGTATGTCTCATCACCGATGCAAATAAAGGCGCCGGCCTGCCGCCAGGCAGATATAAAGCCCTTGGAAGCGAAATTGAATTCAAGTATCCCGGTGCCCCTGCAAGGATGACCGAGAATACGAAATATCCCGGCAGTCTTGCCGGCTCAGGCCTGACAATGGATCGCGCGGTCAAAAACGCAACAAGCATGTTGAATGTTTCAATTCCGCTTGCCATAAGAATGGCTTCTGCAAACCCTGCCGCCGTGCTGGGACTTGATCATACAGGACAAATCAAAGTTGGCTATGACGCCGATTTTATATTGCTGAATAAACAACTGGACGTCCAGGAAACGTTTGTCGGCGGCAAATCTGTTTATAAGAAAGTGTAAAGGAGAAATATGTCAAATTTTAAGTACAGTCCATCTCATCATGTTCCGTTCAGGGACGAAAAAGTGCTGGAGATGTGCCGCAAGATCAAACGCGAAGATTTCCTCAATCATCCAAATAAAAATCTCACCGTAAAGGTCATGAAGGAAAGTGAACTTGGCTTCATGTACATGATGGATATTTTCTTCCGCATAAAAGAAGCCATGGAAGCCGGCCGCAAGCTGGTTATGATACTCCCTCAGCCTTGGCCGCTTTACAAGCAAGTGGCTTATATGATTAACCGCAGCAGGATCAATTGCAAAAACCTCCATACATTTAACATGGACGAGTACGCTAACGAAGATGGCGTGATCGCACCTGCTGACTGGGAATTCGGATTCACCCGCGCGCTGAAACATTATTTTTACAACGAGCTCGATCCCGCACTCAGGCCACCTGAAAAACAGATGCAGGGCCTGACAAATGAAAACTTCAAGGACTACGGAAAAATGATCGCCGACCTGGGCGGCGCAGATATCTGCTACCAGGGCCCCGGCTGGACAGGCCACCTTGCCTTCGTTGAACCCGATGCCCCCGAAGTGCCCAAAGACCTCGATGAATTCATAAAAATGGGACCAAGCATAGTTACGCTGAGTCCATTTACCCTGGCCCAAAATTCGCTCCATGGCAGTTTCGGAGCATCCGGGGATATTGCCGCCGTTCCCCCAAAGGCAGCGACCATCGGGCCCGCGCAGTCGCTTGGAGCCAAGCACCGCATAGGCTGCTACGCTATAACCATTGCAGGCACAACATCATCATGGCAAAGGCTGATCACCAGAATTGCGCTGTTTGGCCCAGTTACGCCGCTTGTACCCGATTCGATTATCCAGCTAAAGCCATCGGAGGCGTGGGTTTCCGAAGCGATAGCCGCGCCGATAGCAGTCGATTGGGATAAAGGATATTAAGAGGTAAAGTGCACAGTTAAAGATATTTGATAATCAGAATGCACGATCATTTTAACTGTGACTACAAAAACATATTATACAGTAGGAGATTTTGATATGCTCAACGCTGGTTCAGCACAAGTTGATATCACCCCAAAGGACTCGCAGTTTCTTTTTGGATATCCGCATGTCGAGCGGTACAGCACCGGAATCAATGATCCGCTGCTGAGTTCGGCGCTTTATCTTAATGACGGCCGGACGGCAGCGATGATTATTGCGAATGATATTATTTTTGTCGGCAAAAAAGGTGCACAGCGCATTCGTGAACGTATCACTGCACAAACCGGCATTCTCGCCGGCCATATCATGATAAGCGCAACGCATACTCATTCTGGGCCTATCACGGTGAATTACATCAGCAATGAGGCCGATCCCATCGTGCCAAAGGCCGACCAGAAATACGTCCGATTCATGGAGGACCGGATCGTCGAGGCGGCCGTTATGGCGCATAAGAATGCGCAGCCCGCCCGCGTCGGCCTTGCAATTGCCGACAGTACAGGCGTTGGCACCAATCGTCGCAGTCCTGATGGCCCCGCCGACATGAATGTACCGGTGCTGCTGATACAAAATGCCGCCGGCAACGAATTAATAGCGTGTATGCTCGTATGTTCGATGCACCCGACCGTGTTGCATGAAGATTCAAAACTTGTCAGCGGCGATTTCCCGGCGTATTCGCGTATGTATCTGCAAAAATACTGCCTTGGCACAAAATGTGCTGTACTGCACCACATGGGCCCTGCGGGCAATCAAAGCCCGCGGTATGTCACCAAAGCAAATACGTTTTCCGAAGCACAACGTCTCGGTGAAATATTGGGCAAGGCGGTCGAAAAAGTCCTGCCGACAATACAGTTTCAAACCTCAGCGTCAATCCAGTGCAAACAAGCTCTGATCGATCTGCCCA